>DASQFA010000184.1:0-4813 GCA_035633375.1 Rubrivivax sp. | reverse complement strand
CATCGCCCAGGCGGCCGCCGAGTCGGGCTGCCAGAGCGTGGCCTTCACTTACAACGACCCGGTGATCTTCGCCGAGTACGCCATGGACACGGCCGACGCCTGCCACGCGCTGGGTGTGCAGACGGTGGCGGTGACGGCGGGCTACATGCATGCCGAGCCGCGACGCG
The DNA here is from genome assembly GCA_035633375.1 of Rubrivivax sp. Taxonomy (GTDB): domain Bacteria; phylum Pseudomonadota; class Gammaproteobacteria; order Burkholderiales; family Burkholderiaceae_C; genus Rubrivivax. The sequence continues at coordinate 4,646 of DASQFA010000184.1, read as the reverse complement.
ACTTCTACGCCCGCATGGACGCCGCCAACGTCGACCTGAAGGGCTTCACCGACGAGTTCTACTTCAAGCAGACCGGCGCGCATCTCGCGCCGGTGCTCGACACGCTGCAGCACATCGTGCACGACACGAAATGCTGGCTCGAAATCACCACGTTGCTGATTCCCGGCCACAACGACAGCGACGCGGAGCTCGAAGCCATGTCGCGCTGGCTGGTCGAGCACCTGGGCCCCGATGTGCCGCTGCACTTTACGGCCTTCCACCCCGACTACAAGATGACGGATGTCGAGGCGACGCCGCTGGCGACGGTGCGTCGCGCGCGTGCCGTGGCGCTGGCCCAGGGCCTGCGTCATGTGTACACCGGCAACGTGCACGACACCCAGGGCGGCACCACCTATTGCCCGGGCTGCGACAAGCCGCTGATCGAGCGCGATTGGCACCGCCTGCAGCGCTACGAGCTCCACGCCCAGGGGCATTGCCGGTATTGCGGTACCGCGATTGCAGGCCGCTTCGGCGGCGAGGCACCGCGGCTCGGCGCGCGTCACATCCCGATGCGGGTGGTGATGAAGTGATCGCGGTGCGCTGCGCCAAGACCTGACCGTCTGCTCTGCGCCGCAAGCGGGCTTTTCGACCAAGTGAACCAGGCCTGCAAACCCCAAAAGGCCGGTTTGCGCGGCAGGCCGGGCCGAGGCCAGCGAACCCACTGAACATGCGGGTGGCTCGGCTATCGAAAGACCGGCGCACCATCGTCCAGGTCTGCCCGCGGCAATTCGTCCTTGTCGGCAGCGTAGTCCGGCAGGTGCAACCAGGTGATGTGCGCCCTGGCACGGCAGGTGCTCGATGCCGCGGACCGAAGGCGATGCGTTGCTGCCAGGGGCGGTAGTAGCGGGGGTTGAGTGGATGCGGTGGTGCCCATGGTGTCACTCGAACTCTGGCTCGTCCCACCACGGGAAGAACGCGGGCATGTCGCTCGACACCTTGTCCGGATAGATCGGCGTGCGCTTTTCCAGGAACGAGCTCACGCCCTCGCGTGCATCGGCCGACTGGCCTCGCGCCTGGATGGCGCGGCTGTCGATGCGGTGCGCCGCCATCGGGTGCTCGGCGCCGGCCATGCGCCACAGCATCTGCCGCGTCAGCGCGATCGACACCGGCGCGGTGTTGTCGGCGATCTCGCGCGCCAACGCACGTGCCGCCGGCAGCAGATCGGCCGGCGCATGCAGCGAGCGCACCAGGCCTCGATCAAGCGCCTCCTGCGCGTTGAACACGCGCCCGGTGAAACACCATTCCAGCGCGGTCTGCATGCCCACCAGCCGCGACAGGAACCAGCTCGATGCCGCCTCCGGCGTGATGCCGCGCCGCGCGAAGACAAAGCCGAAGCGCGCGTCGGTGCTGGCCATGCGCATGTCCATCGGCAGCTGCATCGTCACCCCGATGCCCACCGCCGCGCCGTTGATGGCGCCGATCACCGGCTTCAGGCTGTTGAAGATGCGCAGCGTGGCGATGCCGCCGCCGTCGCGATAGACATCGCCCACCTTGTAGGCCTCGCGCGCCGCGTCGCCGCGTGCCGCGTAGTCGAAGGTCTTGCCACCCGCGGACAAGTCGGCCCCGGCGCAGAAGGCCCTGCCGGAGCCGGTGACGATGACCGCGCGCACGGCGTCGTCGGCATCGGTCTCGTCGAAGGCGGCCACCACCTCGTCGCGCATCTGCGCGGTAAAGGCGTTCATCTTCTCGGGCCGGTGCAGCGTGATCGTGGCGATGCCGTCGGCCACCTCGTAGAGCAGGGTTTGCAGGGGGGGCAATGCCATCGGGTGTCTCCAGTCGCCAGGGTTCGGGCCAGCATAGCGTGCCCTGGGTGTCGCCTGCCGGACATGGAAAACCTGCAGGCGCAGGGGGCGAACATGCTGCAATCATCGGCCACCTGCGGCGCGCCGGCCGCCGCCGCGATGACCACACCCCTGGAGCACACACCATGGACCTGAGCTACTCCGCCGAAGAACTGGCCTTCCGCAACGAGGTGCGCGACTGGCTGGCCGCCCACCTGCCGGCCGAGATCCGCGACAAGGTCACCCGCTACCGCGGCCTGTCGAAGGAGGAGTACCTGCGCTGGCACAAGATCCTGGCCGCCAAGGGCTGGTCGGTGCCGCACTGGCCGGTGGAATGGGGCGGCACCGGCTGGGACATCACGCAGCGCTACATCTACGACGAGGAATTCGGCCTGGCCGGCGCGCCCGGGCTGCCGCCCTTCGGGCCCAGCATGTGTGCCTCGGTGCTGCTGCGCTTCGGCACGGCCGAGCAGAAGAACCGCTTCCTGCCGCGCATCCGCGAAGGCGACGACTTCTGGGTGCAGGGCTATTCCGAGCCGGGTGCTGGCTCCGACCTGGCGGCGCTGAAGACACGCGCAGAGAAGCGCGGTGATCACTATGTCGTCAGCGGCCAGAAGATCTGGACCACGCTGGGCCACTACGGCGACTGGATCTTCTGCCTGGTGCGCACCGACGCCAGCGCCGAGAAGCGGCAGGAGGGCATCAGCTTCCTGCTGATGGACATGACGGCGCCCGGCATCACCGTGCGTCCGCTGATCCTGATGGACGGCGGACACGAGGTCAACGAGATCTTCTTCGACGACGTGAAGGTGCCGGTGGAAAACCTGGTGTTCGAGGAGGACAAGGGCTGGACGGTGGCCAAGTACCTGCTCGGCCACGAGCGCATGGGCTCGGGCAGCGTGGGTGCGTCGCGTCGCGAGCTGGCCGCACTGCGCGTGCTGGCGTCAAGCGAGATGAAGAACGGCCGGCCGCTGCTGCAGGACGCGCGCTTTCGCGACCGCCTGTCGCGCGTGGAGATCGAGCTCGATGCGCTGGAGCTGACCTCGATGCGCTTCGTGGACAAGATGCGCCGCACCGGCCAGCCGCCGGGCGCCGACGTGTCGATGCTGAAGATCCGCGGCACCGAGATCCAGCAAGGCATCACCGAGCTGATGATGCAGGCGCTGGGACCGATGGCGCAGCCCTTTGCCGCGGTCGACGACGGCTGCGTCGACGCCTACACCTCGCGCATGTCGCCGCGTTACTTCAACTACCGCAAGACCAGCATCTACGCCGGCAGCAACGAGATCCAGCGCAACATCATCGCCAAGTTGACGCTCGGTCTGTGAAGAGGCAGGAGGCACCCACGATGAACTTCGAATACAGCGACGAACAACAGCAACTGGCCAATTCGCTCGGCAAGCTGCTGGCCAACGACTACAGCTTCGACAAGCGAAAGCTGATCCTGAACTCGAGCACCGGCGGCAGCGATGCCGTCTGGGCGCACTTTGCCGAGATGGGCCTGACCGCTGTTGCGCTGCCCGAAACCGACGGCGGCTTCGGCGGTGGAGCCGTCGATCTGATGGCAGCGATGGAGGCCTGCGGCGAAGCGCTGGTGGTCGAGCCTTTGCTCGACAACCTGGTGGCCGCTCGGCTGGTGTCGCGCGCGGGCTCCGCGGCCCAGCGTGCCGCGCTGCTGCCCGGGCTGATCGACGGCTCTGCCAGGCTCGCCTTCGCCGCGCTGGAGCCGGGCCGGCGCTACGCGCTGGCACCGGCGAAGACGCGCGCCCTTGCCGTCGGCAACGGCTGGGTGCTCGACGGCGACAAATGCGTGGTCGTCGGCGCGCCCTCGGCCCACCGGCTGCTGGTGTCGGCACGTACCGGCGGCACGGCCGACGACGCGACGCGCGTGAGCCTGTTCGTGGTCGATGCCAAGGCCGCCGGCGTGCGCCTCAACCCCCACCGCACCGTCGACGGCCAGCGCGCCGCCGATGTGCACTTCGAGGGTGTGACGCTAGCCGCCAACGCACTGCTCGGCCCGGCCGGCAGCGCGCTGCCACTGATCGACGAGGCGACCGACTTTGCCACCGCGTTGCTGTGCGCCGACGCCATCGGTGCGATGAAGTACGCCAACGACGCCACGCTCGAGTACATGAAGACGCGCAAGCAGTTCGGCGTGCCGATCGCGTCCTTCCAAGTGCTGCAGCACCGCATGGTGGAGATGTACATCGTGTGCGAACAGGCGCGCTCGATGGCCATCCTGGCGGCCAGCAAGGTGGACACGGCCGGCAACGCAGCCGAACGCCAGCGCGCAGTGTCGGCGGCCAAGATCAAGATCGCCGATGCGGCGCGCCACGTGAGCCAGGAATCCGTGCAACTGCACGGCGGCATGGGCATGAGCGAGGAGCTGAAGATTTCGCACACCTTTCGCCGCCTGACGATGATCGCGCAGCGCTTCGGCGATGCCGACCACCACCTCGAGCGTTATGCCGCCCTCAGCTGACGGCACCGTGCCGGTCGGCCAGGTCACAGCGGCCATCGAGGCCCGGATCGGCCCCAGCTTCGCCGGCCTCGCGCCGCCGCTGGAGTGGACGCGGCTGGAAGGCGGTCAGACCCGCGACTCCACTGGCAGCGCCAGCGCTCTCGACGCGCAAGCCTCAGCGCTGCGGCGCCGACCCTGCCTCCGCCGCCGACGGCACTGTCGCTGCCGGGGCCGGGGGCAACGCCTGGCAAGTCGATCGATAGGGCCTGTCGCCCAGGTAACGCGCCCATTCGTCGGCGCCGAAATTGCGCGTCAGGCGGCGGCAGGCCTGGTCGCGAAGGTCCTCGCTGCGCCATAGCCACAGC
>DASQFA010000183.1:0-11521 GCA_035633375.1 Rubrivivax sp. | reverse complement strand
GGCTTTGGTGGCGACACCTCCAACTTCGCCATTGCCGCCGCGCGCCAGGGGGCCCGGGTCGGCTACCTCAGTGCGCTGGGCGACGATGCCAATGGCCGCTTGCTGCGCGAACTCTGGGACCGCGAAGGCGTGGATCACCGCCACGTGCGCACCGATGCCAGCGCCTACACCGCGATCTATTTTGTCGGCCACACAGCGCACGGGCACGAGTTCAGCTTCTTTCGGCAGGGCTCCGCGGCCAGCCGCATGCGGGCTGCCGAATTGCCTGGGGCCTATATCGAGACGGCTCGGGTGCTGCACCTGTCGGGCATCACGCTGGCGCTGTCCGAAAGCGCCTGCGACACCGCCTTCGCGGCCATCGACATGGCTCGTGCGGCCGGCGTGCAGGTGAGCTTCGACACCAACCTGCGCCTGAAGCTGTGGCCGCTGGCGCGCGCGCGTGCACTGATCAACGAGGCCATCGGGCGCTGCGATATCTGCCTACCCAGCCTGGACGACCTGCAGGCGATCACCGGCCTGAGCGATGCCGACGCCCTGGTTGACCATTGCCTGCAGCGCGGTGCGCGCACCGTGGCCTTGAAGCTCGGCGCCGCCGGGGCGCTGGTGGCCGATGCGCAGCAGCGCCACCGCATCGCACCGCACCCGTGCCGCACCGTCGACGCCACCGGCGCCGGCGACACCTTCGGCGGCGTCTTCGTGGCGCGCCTGGTGGCCGGCGACGGGTTGCTGGCAGCGGGCCGCCATGCAGCGGTGGCCGCAGCGCTGTCCACCGAAGGCTTTGGCGCGGTGGCGCCAATTCCCACTGCCGAGGCCACGCGCCAGGCGCTTCAACGGGCCAAGGAGTAGGGCATGTCAGGCACCCCCCGACAGATACTGGTGAGCGGCGGCACCAGCGGCATCGGGGCCGCGATTGCACGGGCCTTCGCGGCCACGGGGGCGCAGGTGCGAGCCACCGGCGGCAGCGATGGCGAGGTCGACGCGGCGCGCCGGCGCGCCGACATGGCCGGCATTGCGTGCAGCAGGCTCGACGTGCGCGATGCCACGGCGGTGCAGGCCTGGGTGGCCGGGCTGGGCGAGCTGGACGTGCTGGTGAACTGTGCCGGCGTGATCCGCCGCGGTGCCGAACTCGAACCCGAGGCCTTCGCTGAAGTGGTGGACATCAACCTCAACGGCACCATGCGCATGTGCGCCGCGGCGCGCCAGGCGCTGAAGGCGCGGCGCGGCTGCATCGTCAACACCGCGTCGATGCTGAGCTTCTTCGGCGGCGGCCTGGTGCCGGGCTACAGCGCCAGCAAGGGCGGCGTCGCGCAGCTCACCAAGTCGCTGGCCATCGCCTATGCGGCCGATGGCATCCGCGTGAACGCGGTGGCACCCGGCTGGATCGCCACGCCGTTGACGCAGGGGCTGCAGGACGACGCCGCGCGCTCGGCGCAGATCCTGGCGCGCACGCCGCTGGGCCGCTGGGGCAAGCCCGAGGACATCGCCGGCCCGGTGCTGTTCCTGTGCAGCCCGGCGGCGGCCTTCGTCACCGGCGTGGTGCTGCCGGTGGACGGCGGCTACCTGATCGCTTGATGTGACGCTCGTCCCCCCCGCAGCGCCCGCGGCGATCGCGCCAGGGGGCGCTACCTGCGGCCCAGCGAAGCCGGTGCCGGTGGCAGCGGGTTGGCGCTTGCTGCTGCTGTGAGATGACGCTGTTCAGCGCCCCAACTGGCGAAGGAGACTGCACATGACGCCGATCTTGCAACTGCCCGGCATCCAGCCCGAGATCGCCATCGCCGCGATTCCCGATGACGAACGCGTGTGGGTGCCGCAGGCGCCGAACGTGTGGTTCCGCCCACTGCTGCTGAACACGGTGACGGGCAGCTGGTGCAACCTGCTGCGCGTGCGCAAGTCGGGCGTGCTGTCGCGGCACGTCCATCCGTCCTGGGCGGTGGGCTATGTCATCCGTGGCGCCTGGCGCTACCTGGAGCACGACTGGGTGGCACGTGAAGGCGCCTTCGTCTACGAGCCGCCGGGCGAGATCCACACGCTGGTGGTCGACGAGTCGGTGGGCGGTGCCACCGAGATGATCACCTTCTTCAACATCCACGGTGCCATGGTCTACGTCGACGACGCTGGCCAGACCATCGGCTACGAAGACGTGTTCACCAAGATGGCGATGTGCAGCGCACACTACGAGGCCGTGGGCCTGGGCGCCACCTACGTCGATCAGTTCGTGCGCTGAGTCGGGACACGGGACTGCGCCTGCGCGCAGGCTTGTGCTGGACGAAGGCACGAGCCCTCTGCTGCTTGATCTGATACCGAAGCCGCTGGCAGCGCTGGCGCGGAATTGCGTCAATGCATCGAAGATGCTCAGTCTGGCCAAAGGGCAGCTTGCGGCGCAAAGCGGCCGCTCGCGAGACACCGAATTCATTCACCGCAGAGTTAACGGAGGACGCAGAGTTGGCGCAGAGGAAATGCAATGGATTCAATTCGTTTCCAGTATTTCTCTGCGGACCTCTGCGTCCTTCGTTCCTCTGCGGTGAAGGCTGCTTGTATTCGGCCGCTTTGCGCCGAAACACGTCGCTCGGTCGTGCGCGGAGGTCTTGATGATCGATTGCAAGCTCGTATCAGGCCACTGGCGTCGACCCGCGAGCCCGGCATATCGGGCTGAAAGCGGGCGCGTGTCCCGGCGGTGAACGCCGCCACCGCCAGCGGGTGGCGCGTCAGGCCTGGCCGGAGGCGCCGCGCGACAGGTACAACCCCATGCCTTCGTGGCCCAGCCATGAGGGCCCGTCGACGATGCACTGCCCGCGCAGGAACACCTTCTTCACGCGCCCGGTGAGCGCGCGGCCTTCGAACAGCGAGTAGTCGCTGCGGCTGTGGTGCGCGGCGGCGCGCACCGTCCAGCGCTCCTGCGGGTCGAACAGCACCAGGTCGCCGTCGCTGCCCACGGCCAGCGTACCCTTGCGTGGGAACAGGCCGAACAGGCGTGCCGGCGCGGTGGCCACCAGGTCGACGAGTCGGTTCAGCGACAGCCCGTGCTGCAGCACCGCGGCATCGTGCATCAGCTCCAGCCGCGTTTCCAGGCCCGGGGCGCCGTTGGGGATATGGTTGAAGGCGGCCAGCCCCAGGCGCTTGGAGTGGCGCAGGCCGTGCGGCTCTTCGCCGTAGGTGAAGGCGCAGTGGTCGGTGGCCACGGTCTGGATATCGCCCGCTTGCAGCCCGCGCCACAGCTGCGCGGCATGGCTGGCCGGGCGTATCGGCGGCGACATCACGTACTTGGCGCCTTCGAAGCCCTCGCACTCGTACACCGAATCATCGAGCAGCAGGTACTGCGGGCAGGTCTCGGCAAACACCGGCTGGCCGCGCTGTTGCGCCCGCTGCACCGCCTGCAGGGCCTGCGCGGTGGACAGGTGCACCACGCACAACGGCGCCTGGGCCAGTGCGGCCAGGTCGATGGCGCGTTGCGCGGCTTCGCCTTCGAGCAGGGCCGGGCGAGTGAGCGCGTGGTGGCGCGGTGCGGTCTGGCCCTGGGCCAGGGCGGCCTGCACCAGGCTCTGGATAACCAGCCCGTTCTCGGCGTGCACGCAGCTCAGCGCACCCAGGGCCGCGGCGGCGCGCAGGGCATTGAAAAGGGCATCGTCTTCGAGCATCAGCGCGCCAGGGTAGGCCATGAAGAACTTGAAGCTGCTGATGCCTTCGCGCTCGACCAGGGCCTTCATCTCGGCCAGCGTGGTGGCGCCCGCATCGAGCACGATCATGTGCGCGCCGACATCGACGCTGGCGTTGGCGCGGCGCCGGTGCCAGTCCGCCAGGCCGGCCAACAGGCTGGCGCCGGGCGGCGGCGTGCAGTAGTCCACCACCGTGGTGGTGCCGCCAAAAGCCGCGGCGCGCGTGCCCACGGCAAAGTCGTCCACCGTGCTGGCGGTGGGTGTGGCCGAGTCGAGGTGCGTGTGCACGTCCACCGCGCCAGGCAGCACCAGCAGGCCCGCGGCGTCGTGCACCGCCATGCAGGGGCCGTCGGGCAGGGTCCTGGCAATGGCCTGGATGCGGCCGCCCTCGATCAGGATGTCGGCAACAAAATCGTCGCTGGCGGTGACGATGCGGCCGTGACGGATCAGCGTGGCCGTGCTCATGGGGCTGCTGCGCCGCGGTCCAGCGCGTCCATGCGCTGCCACAGCGCAGCTGCTGCCTTGCGCGCGGCGGCGTAGATCGGCGTCACATCGAAGGGAAAGCTGCGGTTCTCGTAGACCAGCCTGCCGTCGACCATGACGCTGCTGACGGCGCTCGAGCCCATGCCGAAGGCCAGGTGTCCGCCGATGTTCTGCGCCACCAGCGGCGTCGGGCAGTCGTAGTCGCAGACGGTCAGGTCGGCCTTGCAGCCGGCCTCGAGCCGGCCGAAGCGCGCACCGAAGTTGCGCTCGAGGATGCGGTTGCCGTTCCACAGGAAGCGCATGAAGCTGTCCGGCCACATCGGCCCGCCCGCGTCGCGGTGCTTGAAGAAGGCGAACTTCAGTTCCTCGAACATGTCGGCGCCGATGCCGTCGGTGCCCAGGGCCAGGTTGCGATAGGCCCCCAGCTTGGCGTTGTAGCCCACATGGTTGTTCATGTTGGAGCGCGGGTTGTGCACCAGGAATGCGTCCTGCGCGTTCAGGATCTCGATGTCGGCATCCGACAGGTACAGGCCATGGGCGACCAGCGTCTTGTGATCGATCAGCTGGTGCGAGGCCAGGCGTTCGATCAGGTCCTGGCCGTGCACGTCGTGGCCGTGCGAGACGTCGTAGCGGTCCTCGGCCACGTGGATGTGCAGCCCGCGACCCGTTGCCTGCACGGCTTCGCGCAGCAGTTCCATGCCCTGGCGCGAGATCGTGAAGGGCGCGTGCGCGCCGATCATGGCCTCCACCAGATGGGGCTCGTCGCCCCTGGCCTTGGCCGCGTCGATCTGCCTGGCGAAGGCCACGTTCTCGTCGACGCCGGCTTTCAGCTCGGCGGGCCCGCCATTGCGCTGCGTGGTCTCGTAGCAGGTGATGCCGCGCAGCCCGGCTTCGACGAAGGCCCTGCGCAGGGTGTCGAGCGAGCCGCGCACAAAGTTGGGCGACGCATGGTGGTCGATGACGGCGGTGCAGCCGCTCTTGATGGCTTCGAGCGAGCAGACCAGACCGCTGTAGTAGAGCGATTCTTCATCCAGCGCCCGGTCGAGCCGCCACCACAGGTTTTTCAGCGTGGAGATGAAGTCCGGGCACGGCTTGATGTCGGCCATGATGCCCCGCGCCAGGCCCGAATAGAAATGGTTGTGCGAGCAGACGATGCCGGGCATGGCCAGCCGGCCGCGCATGTCGCGTACCTGGGCTTGCGGATACTGGGCCGCCAGCCCGGCGCCCACCGCCTCGATCAGCGAGCCTTCAACCGCGATGTCGACGCCGTGTCGTACCTGCGCCGGCTCGAACTGCAGGGCGGTGAGGTTCTGCAGGATCAGCATGGCGTCACTCCCCCACCGGGCTCAACAGATAGCCGTGCCGGGCATGCACCTGGGTGATGATGCGGCACAGGTCGCCCAACTCGGGCGGCGGGTCGACGATCCGGCTGGCGCTGTCGATGCGCAGCTCATGCACCTTTGCGTCGTGGCGCACGCGGACGGCCGAGCCTTCCACCAGGAAACCGGCATTGCTGCTGTTGTCGAAGTCCTGCCGCAGGCTGAAGATTGTCACCTTGTCCTTGTACGGGCGTCCCTGCCAGGGGCAGAAGGTGGCGCAGTTGCCGCACTCGTTGCAGAAGGCGTCGAGGTGCAGGGTCTGGAAGCGGTCCTTGAAGCCGGGCACGGCAATCGCGATGTTGGCGCGGTTCGGGCACACGTCGACGCACTTGTTGCACACGTAGTTGCACTGCAGGCAGCGCGCGCCTTCCTGCTTGACGAAGGCCTTCAGTTCGTCCTTCTTGACGATGTTCACCACCACCGCGCCCTTGCGCGCAGTGATCTCGGTTGGGTTGGCGTTGAGCCAGAACTTGTCGCCGTGGTGGCTCTTCAGGTTCTCGCGCCGAAGGATCTCGTCGGTCGCGCGCCGAGCGTCGCCGATGGCCGAGACGATCGACGACGGGCCCTTCTGCACGTCGCCGATCAGGAACACGCCCCTGCGCGCGCTTTCCCCGGTGGCGAGGTCGACGATCGGCCGGCCCTTGTCGTCCAGCGGTACGCCCATGGCCTGGAGCGCGTTGGCGTCGGCCTGCTCGCCGATGGCCGTGATCAGCGAATCCATCTTCAGGCTGACGGTCTGTTTGGTGGGCAGCGGGCGGCGGCGGCCGTTCTCGTCGGGCGCACCCAGTTCCATCACGCGGCAGCTCAGGCTGCCGTCGGGAGCGAAGCGCTCGGGGTGGGTCAGGAAGCGGAACTTGACGCCGTCCTCGACGGCCTCGTCGACCTCTTCGGCGAAGGCCGGGACCTCGGCGCGGCTGCGCCGGTAGATCACTGTCACGTCCTTCACGCCGGGCAGGCGCAGTGCTGCGCGCGCGCAGTCCATGGCCGTGTTGCCGGCGCCGACGACGGCGACGTGTTCGCCCATGTCCGGGGCTTCGCCGCGGTGGCTGCTGCGCAGGAAGTCCAGCGACTTGTAGACCCGTGTGTGGCTGCCTTCGAGTTCGACACGGCTGCTCTTGTCGGCGCCGATGCCGACCAGCACGTATTCGAAACCCATCGCCTCGAGCTGATCGATGGTCAGGCGCGGGTCGCAGCCGTATTCGAACTTCACGCCGTGTTCGGCGATGAAGTCGATGTCGTGCCGCACCAGTTCTTCGGGCAGGCGAAAGCGCGGCACGATATGGCCGCACACACCGCCCGCATCGGCTTCACGCTCGAACAGCGTCACCGGGTGCCCGGCGCGAGCCAGGAAGTAGCCGGCCGACAGGCCGGCCGGGCCCATGCCGACCACCGCCACCGGATGCCGTGAACCGGTGCCCGCCGGCTTGTGCCAGCGGCTGCGGTACTCGGCCCAGCCCATTTCCAGGGCCACCTTCTTGAGATCGCGGATCTTCAGCGGGCTGTCGTAGTCCAGCCGCGTGCAGTTGTACTGGCACTGGTGGTCGCAGATATGCCCGGTGATCGCCGGCAAGGCATTGTTGCGGTAGATCAGGTCCAGCGCATCGGCATAGCGCTCTTCGGCCAGCAGGTGGATGTACTCCGGAATGTCCTGATGAATGGCGCAGGCCGACACGCACGGCGCCACGCAGCAGTCGGTCAGCGGCAGGGCGCTGCCGGTGTCGATCACGTCCTTGGAGCGCCAGGCCTTCTGCGTGTATTCCGCCGTCAGCGACCGGGCCGCGAGCGCCTCGAGCCTGGCGACATCGATGCGCGTCATCTGCCAGCCATCGGAAGCGTCGAGTTCCTTGGCGCACTCGAGCAGGCGCAGGTAGCCGCCGGGCTTGAGCAGGTCCGTGGCCATCGTGATCGGGCGAATGCCGGTCTCGAAGATGTCCTTGATGTTGAACCGGCTCGCCCCGCCCGAATACGACACCGGCAACTCACCGTTGAATTCGCGCGACAGGATGGCCGCGACATGGATCGACAACGGGAACAGGGCGCGGCCCGACATGTAGAACTCTTCGCCCGGCAGCACGCCCTTGGCATTCACCGCGCCCAGGGTGTTGGTCAGCTTGACGCCGAAACTCAGCGTCTTTGCCCGGCTCAGATCGAGCAGGCGGCGCAGCATCGACTGGGCCTGATCGAGCGGCAGGTCGTGGGCAAAGGACTCCTTCTTCACCGTCAGGTAGTCGAAGCCGCAGCGATCGAGGATCTCGCGCACCCGATCGAAGCCGAGCAGCGTGGGGTTGAGCTTGACGAAGGTGTTGAGCGACTTCTCTTCCAGCATGTAGCGGCAGATCGACTCGATCTCGTGCGGCGGGCAGCCGTGCATGGTCGACAGCGTGACACCGCGCGCGATATTCGACGAGATGCGGCCGGGCAGGCTTTGCAGTTGCGCCCTGCGGCTTTCGAGGCCGAGCTCGCCGATGAAGGCCGCGTCGTCGACCCACTTCTGCAGCGTGCCGACGTACTCGGCGAACCTGGGATGCCGCCGCGCATCGACCATGCTGTCGATGAACTCCTGCATCGGCGGGCGCTTGATGCCTTCGAGGTTGTAGCCCACGCTCATGTTGAAGCTGAACGACTTGGCTTCACCGCCCTGCCGCGGGTCGAACACCTCTTCCAGCAGGTGCAGCGCGAACCACGCCTTCAGGTATTCATCGAAGGCCTTGGGCAGCGTGTATTCGGTCGACCATTCGGTGTTGTAGCACTCGTCCTCGGCGTCGATGCAGGGCTTGGCGATTTCCAGGCGGTCCATGATCTGCACCGTCTTCAGCTCGATGAAGCGGCCACCCGTCAGCCACGAGACCACGATGTTCTGCGCCAGTTGCGTGTGCGGCCCGGCGGCCGGGCCGAGCGGCGTCTCGCAGCTTTCGCCGAACACCTTGATCAGGCGGTCGTCGGCCTTGCGATAGAACTGGTTCTCGGAGATTTCGAAGATCGAACGGCTGGCCTTGTACTCACCGAATATGCGCGTCAGCAGTCCTTCGAAGGGAACCGGACGCATGATGTCGCTCATGGAAATCTCCTCAAGGCCAAATGTGGGGGGGTGCCGCGCAAGCCCGGTCTCGGGTGCCCGCAGCGCCTGCCGTTCATGCCGCGCCGGCCGCCTGCGGGCCGCCGCTCGTGACCGGTGAACCGTCGGCCATCAGCCCGGGCCCCTTGCGGGCCACGATGCGGCTGTAGGCCTCGGGCTGGCGGTGCAGGTCGAAGTTGAAGGTGGTCTCCTTGAACGAGTTGCACAGGTCCAGGTCGCAGCGCGCCAGTGCCAGCTCGTCGCCCTTGGTGGTGCACGAGGCGACGATCTCGCCCGATGGCGCGACGATGCAGCTGCCGCCGATCTGGTCCACGCCTTCTTCGATGCCGGCCTTGGCCACGCCCACCACCCAGCTGCCGTTCTGGTAGGCGCCGGCCTGCATGACGAGCTGGTTGTGGAACAACGACAGGTCGTCATGCTCGGGTGCGGGGGGGTTGTGCACCGGCGTGTTGTAGCCGATGAGGATCATCTCCACGCCCTGCACGCCCATCTCGCGATAGGTCTCGGGCCAGCGGCGGTCGTTGCAGATGGCCATGCCGAAGACGCCGCCAAAGACGGGGAAGACCGGGAAATCCTTGCCGGCTTCGAAGTAGCGCTTTTCCAGATGCTGGAAGTCGCGCCACGGTTCGTGTGCGTCATGCCCCGGCAGGTGCACCTTGCGGTACTTGCCGACGATGGCGCCGCTCTTGTCGACGATGATCGAGGTGTTGTGGCGGCGTGTGCGCCCGTTCTCGATGCGCAGCTCGGCATAGCCGATGTAAAAGCCGATGCCGAGCTGGCGCGACAGGTCGAACAAGGCCTGCGTCTCGGGCCCGGGCATGTCGCGCTCGAAGTAGGCGTCGAGCTCGGCCGCGTCTTCGATGTACCAGCGCGGGAAGAACGTGGTCAGCGCCAGCTCGGGGTAGACGATCAGGTCGCAACCCATCCGGTGCGCCTGCAGCATCAGCGCGCACAGGCGTTGCACCACTTGCGCACGGGCTTCGTGCCTGGCAATGGGGCCGAGCTGGCCGATCGCGACGTTGACGAATCGAGACATGGGGCTCAGCCTTCAGTTTGAACTTCGATTGCGGCAGGGCCGCCACGGCGCATGCCCGGGCGGCCACTTGCCGGTCATCCTATTCGCGTTCCCGTTCGCCCTTCGATGCCGTCCTTGGCCTTGGCCAGCAGCGTGATCAGCGTCGAACGGCCGGGCCTGGATGCGGCAAAGTCCACCGCGGCCTGCACCTTGGGCAGCATCGAACCTTTGGCGAAGTGGCCTTCGTTCATGTAGCGGCGGGCCTCGTCCACGCTCATGCGCTCCAGCCAGCGCTGCTGCGGCTTGCCGAAATCCAGCGCCACGCGTTCCACAGCCGTGAGGATGATGAGCAGGTCGGCATCGATCATCTCGGCCAGCTTGCCACTGGCCAGGTCCTTGTCGACCACGGCACTCGCACCCTTGAGGTGGTGGCCCTGCCGGAACACCGGAATACCGCCGCCGCCCACGGCAATGGCCAGTTGCCCGGCCTGCAGCATGGCGCGCACGGTTTCCTTCTCCACCACGTCCAGCGGCTTGGGCGAGGCCACCACGCGGCGCCAGCCGCGGCCGGCGTCTTCCTTCATGACGTAGCCGTTGCGCACCATGACCTCGGCTTGCTCCTGCGAGAAGTGCGAGCCGATGGGCTTGCTCGGGTCCTTGAAGGCCGGGTCGTGCTCGTCGACGATGATCTGCGTGATCAGCGAGGCCACCGGCATCTGCATGCCGCGGTCGAGCAGTTCCTCGCGCAGCGCGTTCTGCAGGTCGTAGCCGATGTAGCCCTGGCTCAGCGCCACGCACACCGACATCGGCAGGTGCGGCGTGTGCGCCTCGGTCATCGCGGCGGCCTCGAAGGCCGTGTCGATCATGCCGACCTGCGGCCCGTTGCCGTGCGTGACGACGACGCGGTGGCCCTGTGCGATGAGGTCGACGATGGAGCGCGAAGTCGACTTCACTGCCACCATCTGCTCGGCCAGGTTCTCGCCCAGCGCGTTGCCGCCCAGGGCGATGACGATGGTCTTGCCCATGCTCGTCTCAGCCCTTGTCGCCGGGCCGCCCCAAGCGGAGCCAAGCGCCCCTCGGGGTACGACGTCGCAGGCGTGTGGGGGCCCTCATCTCAGTGGCTCCACCGCGCGTGGCACGACCCGCGACGCATCAAACGACTGCGATCGATCGGCCCGGATGCGCCTGCTGGTCTGCGCTCGCGTCGCGGTGCTGGCGTTGTTCCCCGACCCAAGACGCCGCTGCGGCAGGGCGCTGGCGTCGCCCGCGTTGTGTCGGCGCAGCTCGCGGGGCATAGCGGCGGCGCACCATCTTCAGCGGCCTGATCGCCGACCAGGCACACCGGCGACCAGCGTGCCGCGAATGGGGCCTGCGCCCGCGGACGCCACCAGCGCCCTGCAACCCACGCGCTTGGCGCACCGACCAGAACGCACGCCTGGCGGCGGGGCGAACCAGCGCGGGCGCTTCGGCGATGAAAGGGCAGGCGGTTCGGGCATGCGGGCGCAGGCGCCATTCGCGGCACGCTTGCCGAGCCTGTGCCTGGCTGGCGTTCACGATTCCCAGGGTAAGGAACAGCAGTCCTCCCCCCGCGAGCGTGGGCCGGAGAACGCATGCCCGGGCCGCCTGCCACGCTGAAAACAGCGCTCATGCAGGCCAATGCAAGACGGCACCAAGGGTTGAGTTTCATCTCAAGCTGGCCGGGCCAGCTCCTGCAGGTAGGTCACCGGCACCGCGGCGTACATGGCGGCGCACTTGACGAGGTGCTCCTTCCAGGTCTTTTCGTTCGGTGCGTGCGCCTCGGGCTCCTTGCCGGGGCCGAAGCCGACCACCGGGATGCCGTGGCGGCCCATGATGGACACGCCGTTGGTGGAGAAGGTCCACTTGTCGATCACCGGCTTGCTCTTGAACAGGCCTT
>DASQFA010000182.1:0-3950 GCA_035633375.1 Rubrivivax sp. | reverse complement strand
GTGTGAAATGGCACGCGTCTGTCAGGTCACGGGCAAAGGCCCGATGGTGGGAAACAACGTCTCCCACGCGAACAACAAAACCAAGCGCCGCTGGCTGCCCAACCTGCAGTACCGGCGTTTCTGGGTCGAAGGCGAGAACCGCTGGGTGCGCGTGCGCATCAGCAATGCGGCGCTGCGCCTGATCGACAAAGTGGGCATCGAAAAGGTCGTCGCCGACCTGCGTGCCCGCGGCGAAATCTGAACCTGAAACGGGAGCCCCACCATGGCCACCAAAGGCGGACGTGAAAAGATCAAGCTCGAATCATCGGCGGGCACCGGTCACTTCTACACCACCAGCAAGAACAAGAAGACCACGCCGGGCAAGCTGGAGTTCAACAAGTTCGACCCGGTCGCACGCAAGCACGTGCCCTACAAGGAAACCAAGCTCAAGTAAGGGTCGTTGCGGCTGTTGGCAGTGGGCTGCCGACCCACCTGCCCGCACAGACAAACGGCCGGCCCGCATCGCGGGCCGTTTTCATTGGCGCCATCAGGCGCACCCGCGCCTGCCTCTTCAGGCGTGCGCGGCGCGCAGCTTGAGCGAGAACTCCTGCAGCGCGATGATGCCGCTGTCCTCGGCCTTCTTGCACCAGGCCTGCAGGTCCATCACCAACTGGTCGGCCGAAACGTTGGTGCGTGTCCACAGCAGGCGCAACTCCTCGCGCATCGCCACCAGCTTGCCCAGCGAAGGGGTGTCGCCGATGGCCTTGGCGAGCAGCGGCTTCTGTCCGTGCGGGATCCTGTCGGCGTCGCGGTGCAGCCAGCGCTTGGCGGCGTTCATGCTCTTCCAGCGTGCGCTGTTGTGCGCGCCCTGCGACTTCATGCGCGCCAGTTCGGCGGCGCAGGCGCGCTTCAGCTCGACCGCATAGTTGGCCATGACCTCGTAGCGGTTGGCGATGATCGCCTCCAGCGTCTTGTCGTCCGCCACTGGCTTGATGCTGCCCAGCTTGAGCATCGGCGGCGTCTTGCGCACCTTGGCCAGGCCGACGTGTTCCAGAGTGCGGATGTAAAGCCAGCCGATATCGAATTCGTAGGGCTTGACCGACAGCTTGGCCGAGGTCGGATAGGTGTGGTGGTTGTTATGCAACTCTTCACCGCCAATGAGGATGCCCCAGGGCGAGATGTTGGTCGAGGCGTCCGGCGCTTCGAAATTGCGATAACCCCACCAGTGGCCCAAGCCGTTGATGATGCCCGCGGCGGTGATCGGAATCCAGGCCATCTGCACGGCCCAGACGGTGGCGCCGATGGCGCCGAAGAGCAGCAAGTTGATGACCAACGTCACGCCCACGCCCTGCCACGAAAAGCGCGTGTAGAGGTTGCGTTCGATCCAGTCGTCCGGCGTGTTGTGGCCGTACTTGTCGAGCGTGTCCTGCACCTTCGCTTCGGCGCGGTAGAGCTCGCTGCCGGTGAGCAGCACGGTCTTGATGCCGCGCGTGACCGGGCTGTGCGGATCGTCCACCGTCTCGCATTTGGCGTGATGCTTGCGGTGGATGGCGACCCACTCCTTGGTCACCATGCCGGTGGTCAGCCACAGCCACAACCGGAAGAAGTGCGCCGGGATAGGGTGCAACTCCAGTGCGCGGTGCGCCTGGGCGCGGTGCAGGAAGATGGTGACGCAGGCGATGGTGATGTGTGTGAACACCACCGTTGCCAGCATCACCTGCCAGATCGACGCACCGAGCAAGCCGTTGGCCAGAAGATCCACCACCGAATCACGCAGGTTTATCAGTTCGTTCATTGAGTTGCATACCTTGTCGTCCGAAAGAGACGAATTTCACATTGTAAGCGGCCTAGCTCGAAGGCCGTGCGGCTGACTGCCGAGTGCGCGCTGCGCGGTCGCCGGTACGCTGCAGTAATTTGCGGTGGCAATGGGTCCGGCTGGCATCCAGCGCGAACTGCCGTCATCGTGCCGCGGTCAGCACCCTTCCCGCTATTGGCGCTGCCACACCGCCGCGAAGAAACCGTCCGTCAGGTGCCTGTGCGGCCACAGCCGCATGCGGCCCTTTTCGTCCAGGTCGGCAGCGCCTGCCACCTCGGCCTGGGCAAGCAGCGTGCCTGCCCCCAGTGCCACGAAGGCGTCGCCCTGGGCTTGCTCGAAGCCATCGGCAATGTCCTCGTTTTCGGCGCGCAGCAGGCTGCAGGTGGCGTACACCAGCCTGCCGCCAGGCTTGAGCAGCCGGGCGGCGCTGTCCAGAATGGCTTGCTGCTTGAGCGCCAGTTCCTGCACCGACTTGGGCGATTGGCGCCATTTCAGGTCGGGGTTGCGGCGCAGCGTACCCAGGCCCGAGCAGGGCGCGTCGATGAGCACGCGGTCTATCTTGCCGGCCATGCGCTTGATGCGCTCGTCACGCTCATGTGCCAGCTGCACCGGATGCACGTTGCTCAAACCGCTGCGCGCCAGCCGCGGCTTCATCGCATCGAGGCGGTGGCCCGACGTGTCGTAGGCATACAGGCGCCCGGTGTTGCGCATGGCCGCACCCAGGGCCAGCGTCTTGCCACCCGCACCGGCGCAGAAGTCCACCACCATCTCGCCACGCCGCGCGTCGGTGAGCAGCGCCAGCAACTGGCTGCCTTCGTCTTGCACCTCGACCTCGCCGCGCAGGAACACCTGCAGCTTGTTCAACGCCGGCTTGCCCGCCACGCGCAGCCCCCACGGCGAAAACGGCGTGGGCTGGGCGTCGACATCGGCCTGGCGCAGTGCCAGCTGCACCGCCTCGCGCTTGGCCTTGAAGGTGTTGACACGCAAGTCCAGCGGCGCGGGCTGGTTCAGCGCCTGCGCCAACGCCCAGAAGTCGGCGTCGGCCATCTGCTGGCGCAGTGCGCCGGCCAGCCAGTCGGGCAGGTTGTGGCGCAGCTTGTCCTGCAGGGTCGACACATCGACGGCACGGCAGCGCTCGAGCCACTGCCGCTCGTGGCTTTCGAGCGCGCCTTGCAAGAAGCCTTCGGCGCCTTGCCATCCCAGGATCGCCAGTCGACGCTCGGTCGCGCCGCTGCCGCTTTGTGCGAAGTGCTGGAACAGCAGCCGCTGGCGCAGCACGGCATAGGCCGTCTCGGCGAGTGTGTGCCGTTCGCGCGGGCCCAGGCCGCGGTGCGCGCGGAAGAAGGCCGAGACCACACCATCCGCGGGTGCGTCGAACTTGAGCACCGCGCGAAGCAACTCGCCACACAGCTCGATCAAGGCAGTAGCATGCATCGATGGATTATCCCCACGGCCCTTGCCCGGCCCAGGCGCTTGTGCAGCCTGCCGAGCGGCACGGCACGGCCGCCGCATGAGGCGAGCGGCACTGCATCTTCGCGCGCACCCGCAATTGCTGGCGGCCGTGGTGATCGGCGTGTTGGCAGCTTGGCTCAGCCCGGGCCTGCCGCGCACCACCGAACGCATCATCGTCGGCTGGAATGTGGGCGCATGGCTGTATCTGGTGCTGATCGGGCTGATGATGCTGCGCGCCGATCAGACGCGCATCAAACGCGTCGCCGCGTCCCACGCCGAAGGCGCCACCATCGTCCTGAGCATCGTGGCCGCCGCCTCGGTGGCGACGCTGGTCGCCCTGGCGCTGGAGCTGGCGGCGGCCAAGGCTCAAGGGTTGGCGGGAGCGTGGCCGTACATGCTGCTCGCGAGCTCGACCTTGGCCTGTTCGTGGCTGCTGCTGCCAGTGATCTTCTCGCTGAACTACGCCAGCCAGTACTACCGTCACAGCCCACCCGGCGGGCTGGTCTTTCCGACGGACGAGGCGCGCTTCGAGCCCGATTACACCGACTTTCTGTACCTGTCCTTCGCCATCGCGGTGGCCTTCCAGACCTCGGACGTGAACATCACTTCCCGGCCGATGCGAAGGCTGGTGCTGGCGCAGGGTGTGCTGGCCTTCTTCTTCAATTCGGCGATCCTGGCGCTGATCATCAACGCGGCCGCCGAT
>DASQFA010000181.1:0-2911 GCA_035633375.1 Rubrivivax sp. | reverse complement strand
CGTGATCGTGGCGATGCCGTCGGCCACGTCATAGAGCAGATTTTGCAGTGGGGGCAATGCCATCGGGTGTCTCCAGTCGCCAGGGTTCGGGCCAGCATAGCGTGCCCTGGGTGTCGCCTGCCGGACATGGAAAACCTGCAGGCGCCGGGGGCCAACGTGCTGCCATCATCGTCCACCGGCGGCGAGCCGGCCGCCGCCGCGATGACGACACCCCTGGAGGACACACCATGGACCTGAGCTACTCTGCCGAAGAACTGGCCTTCCGCAACGAGGTGCGCGACTGGCTGGCCGCCCACCTGCCCGCCGACATCCGCGACAAGGTCACCCGCTACCGCGGCCTGTCGAAGGAGGAATACTTGCGCTGGCACAAGATCCTGGCCGCCAAGGGCTGGTCGGTGCCGCATTGGCCGGTGGAATGGGGCGGCACCGGCTGGGACATCACGCAGCGCTACATCTACGACGAGGAGTTCGGCCTGGCCGGCGCGCCCGGGCTGCCGCCCTTCGGGCCCAGCATGTGTGCGTCGGTGCTGTTGCGCTTCGGCACGGCCGAGCAGAGGCAGCGTTTCCTGCCGCGCATCCGCGAGGGCGACGACTTCTGGGTGCAGGGTTACTCCGAGCCTGGCGCCGGCTCCGACCTGGCGGCGCTGAAGACACGCGCCGAGAAGCGCGGTGATCATTATGTCGTCAACGGCCAGAAGATCTGGACCACGCTGGGCCACTACGGCGACTGGATCTTCTGCCTGGTGCGCACCGACGCTGCCGCGGAGAAGCGGCAGGAGGGCATCAGCTTCCTGCTGATGGACATGACGACGCCCGGCATCACCGTGCGCCCGCTGATCCTGATGGACGGCGGCCACGAGGTGAACGAGATCTTCTTCGACGACGTGAAGGTGCCGGTGGAGAACCTGGTGTTCGAGGAGAACAAGGGCTGGACCGTCGCCAAATACCTGCTCGGCCATGAGCGCATGGGCTCGGGCAGCGTGGGGGCATCGCGTCGCGAGCTGGCCGCACTGCGCGCGCTGGCGTCAAGCGAGATGAAGAACGGCAAGCCGCTGCTGCAGGACGCGCGCTTTCGCGACCGGCTGTCGCGCGTGGAGATCGAGCTCGATGCGCTGGAGCTGACCTCGATGCGCTTCCTGGACAAGATGCGCCGCAGCGGCCAGCCGCCGGGCGCCGACGTGTCGATGCTGAAGATCCGCGGCACCGAGATCCAGCAAGACATCACCGAGCTGATGATGCAGGCGCTGGGACCGATGGCGCAGCCCTTTGCCGCGGTCGACGACGGCTGCGTCGATCCCTACACCTCGCGCATGTCGCCGCGTTACTTCAACTACCGCAAGACCAGCATCTACGCCGGCAGCAACGAGATCCAGCGCAACATCATCGCCAAGATGACGCTCGGTCTGTGAAGAGGCAAGAGGCACCCACGATGAACTTCGAATACAGCGACGAACAACAGCAACTGGCCGATTCGCTCGGCAAGCTGCTGGCCCGCGACTACAGCTTCGACAAGCGCAAGCTGATCCTCGACTCGGCCGCCGGCAGCAGCGCTGCCGTCTGGGCCGACTTTGCCGCGATGGGCCTGACCGCTGTCGCGCTGCCTGAAGGCGACGGCGGCTTCGGCGGCGGCGCCGTCGATCTGATGGCAGCAATGGAGGCCTGCGGCGAAGCGCTGGTGGTCGAGCCTTTGCTCGACCACCTGATGGCCGCGCGGCTGGTGTCGCGCGCGGGCTCGGTGGCCCAGCGTGCCGCGCTGCTGCCCGGGCTGATCGACGGCTCTGCCAGGCTCGCCTTCGCCGCGCTGGAGCCGGGCCGCCGCTACGCGCTGGCGCCGGCGAAGACGCGCGCCCTTGCCGTCGGCAACGGCTGGGTGCTCGACGGCGACAAATGCGTGGTCATCGGCGCGCCCTCGGCCCACCGCCTGCTGGTGTCGGCACGTACCGGCGGCACAGCCGACGACGCGACGGGCGTGAGCCTGTTCGTGGTCGATGCCCAGGCCGCTGGCGTGCGCCTCAACCCCTACCGCACCGTCGATGGCCAGCGTGCCGCCGATCTGCACTTCGAGGGTGTGACGCTGGCTGCTGATTCGCTGCTCGGCCCGGCCGGCGGCGCGCTGCCGCTGATCGACGAGGCGACCGACTTTGCCACCGCGCTGCTGTGCGCCGACGCCATCGGTGCGATGAAGTACGCCAACGACGCCACGCTCGAGTACATGAAAGCGCGCAAGCAGTTCGGCGTGCCGATCGCGTCCTTCCAGGTGCTGCAGCACCGCATGGTGGAGATGTACATCGTGTGCGAGCAGGCGCGCTCGATGGCCATCCTGGCGGCCAGCAAGGTGGACACGGCCAGCCACGCAGCCGAACGCCAGCGCGCGGTGTCGGCGGCCAAGATCAAGATCGCCGATGCGGCGCGCCACGTGAGCCAGGAATCGGTGCAGCTGCACGGCGGCATGGGCATGAGCGAGGAGCTGAAGATCTCGCACACCTTTCGCCGCTTGACGATGATCGCGCAGCGCTTCGGCGATGCCGACCACCACCTCGAGCGTTATGCCGCCCTCACCTGACGCCGCGGTGCCGGTCTGCTGGGGCACCGCGGCCGCCGAGGCCTGGATCGGCCCCAGCTTCGCCAGCCTGGCGCCGCCGCTGGAGTGGACGCGGCTGGAAGTCAGACCCGCGGTCCACTGGCAGTGCCAGCGCTCTCGGTGCGCAAGGGTCAGCGCCGCGGCGCCGACACTGCCGCCGCCGACGGCACTGTCGCTGCCAGGGCCGGGGCCGGGGCCGGGGGCAACGCCTGGCAAGTCGATCGATAGGGCCTGTCGCCCAGGTAACGCGCCCATTCGTCGGCGCCGAAATTGCGCGTCAGGCGGCGGCAGGCCTGGTCGCGAAGGTCCTCGCTGCGCCATAGCCACAGC
>DASQFA010000180.1:0-2631 GCA_035633375.1 Rubrivivax sp. | reverse complement strand
CTTCAGGCGCTGCTTCATCGAGCGCAGGTTGAAGAACAGCTTGCGCTGCGACTTGGTGGTCGCCACCTTCACCATGCGCCAGTTGCGCAGGATGTATTCGTGGATCTCCGCCTTGATCCAGTGCAGCGCGTAACTCACCAGACGCACGCCCTGCTCGGGGTCGAAGCGCTTGACCGCCTTCATCAGGCCGACGTTGCCTTCCTGGATCAGATCGCCCTGCGGCAGCCCATAACCCAGGTACTGCCGGGATACCGATACCACCAAGCGCAGGTGCGACAGTACCAAGCGGCCTGCCGCGTCGACGTCGCCGCTGCTTTGCAGGCGTTGCGCATAGTCGCGCTCATCCTGCGGCGTGAGCAGGGGAATGCGGTTCACGGCCGCGATGTACGCGTCGAGATTGCCGATCGGCGGCACCAGCGACCAGGGGTCGCGCAAGGACAAGGCGGTGGTGGCAGTAGTGTTCATTGGATGCTTCGACATACCCCATGTGGAGATAGGAAGATTAATATTAGCACTCCTGTGGCAAGAGTGCTGATGGCGCCAAGTCTATCAGCGTGATCGCACACTGGAATGAACTTTCGCAGGGCTCATGGGGAGAGCGATCACTGACTTCCCGGTTCTCAGCCAGAGGCCTCTCATCCGAAATAGGTATCCATTTCGTCGAGAAGCTCGTCCAGGATGGCCAGGAAGTTCGGCAGGTTCACCGGCTTGGTGACGTAGTGAGCGGCGCCCGCTGTCAAGGCCGCCTCGATGTGCTCGGCAGTGGCGTCGGCCGAGACCACCACCACCGGGATGCTGCCCAGCCCGTCGTCGCCCTTCAGGTGACGCAGCAGTTCCAGGCCGTCGATGTCGGGCAGGTGCATATCGAGCAGGATCAGGCTCGGGCGCCTGCGGCGGATCGCGGCCAGGCCATCCAGGCCGTTCATCGACACGCTCAACTCCACCTGTGAGCGGCGTTGCAGGATGCCGCGCATGACCTCGATATTGGTCTCGTTGTCCTCGATGTAGTGCACCAGCCGTCGACGATAGTTCGCCGGATGGGCCACAAGCTCGCCGCCCGTGGACAGGTCACTGTCGGCGAAGGGCGCACGTGGCAAGGTCAGGATGAAGGTCGAGCCCTCGCCCGCCACGCTGTGCGCGCGCAGCGATCCACCCATCAGTTCGGCCAGCTTGCGGCTGATCACCAGGCCGATGCCCGTACCTTCGACCGCGCCGCGCTCCTGACCGAGCCGGTTGTAGGGCTGGAACAGGCCGTCCATCTGCGCGCGTGTCATGCCCAGGCCGGTGTCGTTGATGGCGATCTCGATGGTCTGGCCCTCGGACAGGCGCGCCTTCACCATGACGCGCCCGCCGTCCTTGTTGTACTTGACGGCATTGCTGAGCAGGTTGGTCAGAATCTGTTTGATGCGCGTCTCGTCGCCCATCACGGCGCGCGCCCGCTTGTCGATCTTCTGCTCGATGTGCAGGGCGCGCTTGGTGGCCGCCGGCTCGATCATGGCCAGCGCCGACTGCACCAGCGGCACCAGTTCCAGCGCCAAAGGCTCGAGCTTGAGCATGCCCGATTCGATGCGCGAGAGATCGAGTGTGTCGTTGATCATGTGCAGCAGGTGCCAACCGGCCTGCTGGATCTGGCTGGCCCAGGCGCGCTGGTGCTCGGCCAGCACCGGCTTGCGATCCAGGCTCAGCAACTGCGCAAATCCGAGCATCGCGTTGAGCGGCGTGCGCAGTTCATGGCTCATGCGCGACACGAACTCGCTTTTCGCGCGGTTCGAGCTTTCCGCACTGTCGCGCGCGCGCTCCGCCTCGGCCAGGCGCAGGTGTTCGCCGATGTCCTCGACCACGCCGACGGTGAACTCGGGCTGGCCGACGGCGCTGCGCAGCAGGGCCACCGTCGACTGCACGTGGACCACCGCACCGCCCTTCGCCAGGTAGCGTTTCTCGCGCCTGAACACATCGCACTCGCCGCGCGTCATTTCCGCCAGCAGCTTGGCGTCTTCCAGCCTGTCGTCGTCGTGGGTGATCTGGCTGACGCTGCGCCCGATCAACTCGTCCTCGGCGTAACCGAGCAAGCGGCAATAGGCCGGGTTGGGCTTGAGGATGCGTCCTTGCAGATCGGTCTTGACGATGCCGACCCGGGCGGTATCCAGGATCGCCTGCAACTGCTGCTCGCTGGCGCGCAGCGCTTCTTCGGAATGCTGCCGTGCGGCGACTTCGTGGCGCAGCGCGCGCGTGCGTTCTTCCACCGCCAACTCGATGCGGCGCGCCCGGCCGGTGACGATGAGCAAGAGCCCGCCAAGCAGTGCGGCAGCGATCAATCCGAGCAGCGACACCAGCCAGGCGTTGGCCTGTTTCGAAGGGCCGATCGGAACCGCGCTGGCGTCCAGCCGCAACTCCCACTCGCGGCCGGCAAAGCTGAGCACGCGGTCCAGGCTGTGGCCCAGCCTGGGCGCGGCGTCGCAGCCGGGGGGCCCGGCCAGCCGGCGCAACGCAGCCCCGGCATCGCGGTCCACCAGGCACCACTGCAGCCTGCCCTGGTGCCGGCTCATCAATGCGCCGAGCGCGTCATCCATGCGCAGCGTGACGAAACCCACGCCGCGAAGGCCCGCCATGCGCTGGGCTTCGGTGTCGGCA
>DASQFA010000179.1:0-3183 GCA_035633375.1 Rubrivivax sp. | reverse complement strand
AGCCCTTGAGCGCCTGCTATAATCGCCGGTTCGCGATGAAGACCGACACCGGAGAGGTGGCAGAGTGGTCGAATGTACCTGACTCGAAATCAGGCGTACCGCAAGGTACCGTGGGTTCGAATCCCACCCTCTCCGCCAGTGGCATGAATCAGATGGCCCCGCAAGGGGCTATTTTCATGGGCCGCTGTTCCAGTGATGCAGGCAACAGACATCGGCGCTGTGTAGCAGGCGCCATCGCTTTCCATGCAATGCCGCGTTCATGGGTCAGGCTCGAATCGGCGGCCCATAGTCTGCGATCGGAGCACAGCGGCCCTTCGCTTCAACCCGTTGCGCCCGCTGGCCGCCAGCGGGTGGCCGATTTATGCCGATTCGCGACACCATCGCCCCACTTCCTGGCCCGGCTTGTGCCCGGGCACCAAGCCGACTTGTTGAACCGCCCACTGCGGACCCGCATGGTGGGTGGTGTCGGGGGCTGGGGGCTAGAAACCCCTGGCTACTCGATTAGGCGCCACTCGATATTGCCTGCGCGTGCAGCCTTACGCCAAGTGCCTTGGCTACCTTGAGTACGGTTGCGAAGCTGGGGTTGCCGTCAGCGCTGAGCGCACGGTACAGACTCTCGCGGCTTAGGCCTGCGTCCTTGGCAACCTGAGACATACCTTTTGCTCGTGCGATATCGCCTAGTGCGCGCGCGATGCCAGCAACATCTTCGGGCGATTCTTCGAGCCACGCGTCCAAGTATGCAGCCATCTCTTCAGGCGTTCGCAAATGTTCGGCCACGTCATACGGCGTGGCCTTTGTTTTCACGGGCTTCTTTGCGGTGACCTTTGTCATGACCTCCGCTGCGAGTAGTACATCCTGTAGCCAGGCCCGACGTCAACCTTGAGCTCGGAGACACCTTCCGTCAGGTTGCGATGCGCGCCGGGGTTGCCGTGGATCAGGCGATCAACGCGCATTAGCACTCGCGCTCTTCCAGCCTGATCTTTCAGACCATCGATCCAGGCGCGGTACTCGTCGGTCTTCGCGACTCGCATCTACGCAGTGTAGTGCATGGGCTACAACAATGCAACGACGAGGAAGGCTACCGTGAGCGCGTGCTGCGTTCGCTGTTCCAGCGCGCAGCCAAGTTCGGCCTGAAGATGGTTCCGATCGAGCAGCCTGCCTGAGAACCCGCTTCGACATCAACTTCTTGGAGGGGGCTTCTGGAGAGGCATCACTCGCCCTCGAAGTAGTCGGCGTCGACCTTCTTTAGCTCGTACATGCCGACTGTGGAGACGCCGACGTTGTGATCAATCATCAGCGCTGCGAATTCTTGGCCGCCGATCAAGATGATCTTGGTGTTGATCATGTTCACGTACTCCAGCGCCTCGCGTGTGTACGACGACGTGGTGATGAAGACACCCTTCGCAGCTCTGTGCCCCTGGAGCGCGCCCGCGAACTTCTGCACCTCTGGCCTACCGACAATGCCCTCCCACCGCTTCGCCTGGAGATAGATCACATCCAGACCAAGCTTGTCTTCTTTGATGATGCCGTCAATGCCCCCGTCACCGCTTTTCCCAACCGCACGGCCAGCGTCCTGGCGAGACCCGCCGTAGCCCATGGCGACGAGCAAGTCGATGACAAGTCGCTCGAAGAATGCAGGGCTTGAACCCTTTACCTGTCCCAGTAGATCAAGTTCCAGGTCTTGTCGTATCCGTCTGTAGGCCGCGGCAAGTCGATCCTCTGGCGTTTCAATGTCGAGGGTTTGCTGTACGACGGCGGTGGGTACTTCAGCGACTATTACGTGGTTCCCCTCGGGGCGGCGAGTGCGGAACTCCGTGAACTCCGCGAACTGGTCGAGATACTTGACATCAATTCGGGACGGACTCTTTGATAGTGCGGACTGGCCTCGTGCCGTGATTCGAAATACGCCCCGCTTGGGTGACTCGAGAAGGCCGGCCTGCTTAAGATAGGTTCGAGCCCAACCCACGCGGTTGTCGAAGACGGGTGCAGTACCGCTCGGTAGCAACTCACCTCGCTCTTGCGCTGACAATTGGTACTCCAAGGCCAACGCCTCAACGGCATCACGGAACTTGTGTTCGTTGCCATCCCCGGCAAAGCGGAGAAGCGGAAGCATCACGGTCTGGTAGTCGGGGATTGCCATGGGAGGGGATTCTGTGTTCCGTGATGCCTGAAGTTCAAGCTGGCACCGACGGGAATACGCCGGGCCCGCGCTGCATAAAACGCACACTTGCACTGTAGCGCGGGCCCGGCGATTTGCCGTTGGGCTTTGCAAGCCACGCGCTGAAGTTCGACTGCCGAGAACACAAAGGCGCGTTTCGAGCGCTGCATTTGCGCGGCCTCGAAAGAACCAAGGCCCGGGCCGGTATTGGGGTGGCCAACGTAGTGAATAAGCATTCCCCTGAACGGAGTTGGCCACCCCAATGCCGGCCAGCGAGCGCCACCGGTTGCAATTCAACGGGGGCACCAGGCAAGTATTCGAGCATCCGCCATGCACCGATTGAAGCCGCAACAACTTTTGCGAGCAGGCGTCGCCAACACCAGCTCGCTTCGAAGTCGCTGGAACAGCAGGCTGATCGTGGTCGTCGGGGAGAAATCGCCCCAAGCGACCCTGCCATGCGCGCGCCGCCGCGTGAAGCGCAGCCCACGCGCCGTGTGCGTCACGGCCTGCTCGAGTCGCCGCGGCGGCAGATCCTTCGCGCCCCGCGCTGGTGCGCCTGGCACGCCGATTGCGTCGCCATCGGGCATGACCGGCCCCTCTGCCCACGCCTTGGCCGCCGCCGGTGCGCCACACACGCTGACGCGCGATGCGGCGCACCTCGAGCTGCTGCTCGAATCCACGGGCGAGGGCATATACGGCATTGACCGCGAGGGCCGCTGCACCTTCGTCAACCGTGCCGCGGCGCAGATGCTCGGCTACGGCACCGCGTCGGTGCTGGGCCGCAACATGCACCAACTGGTGCATCACACCCATGCCGACGGGCGCACCTATCCGGAGCATGAGTGTCCGATCCTCAACGCCTATCGCCAGGGCCTGCCGTGCCGCGTGGACCATGAGGTCTTCTGGCGCGCCGACGGCCGCTGCTTCGATGCCGAGTACTCCAGCTACCCGGTGATCGAGGGCGGCCAGGTCTGCGGCGCCGTCATCACCTTCGTCGACATCAGCGAGCGCAAGCGCGAGCAGCG
>DASQFA010000178.1:0-9717 GCA_035633375.1 Rubrivivax sp. | reverse complement strand
GGGCGACACGCTGGCCCTGCGCCACGCGCTGCCGGAGAACCGCAATGCGCTGTACGACCCGCGCTTCATCATCGACACCGTGATGGACGCTGGCAGCGTGCTCGAACTGCGCCGCGAGTTCGGCGTCGGCGTGATCACCGCGCTGGCGCGCCTCCGCGGCCGCACCGTGGCGGTGGCGGCCAGCCAGCCGCGCCACCTGGGCGGGGCGCTGGACGCGCCGGCCTGCGACAAGCTGGCGCGCTTCATGCAATTGGCCGATGCCTTCGGCTTGCCGCTGATCACCTTCGTCGACACGCCCGGTTTCATGGTCGGGCCCGAAAGCGAGAAGACCGCCATGGTGCGCCGCGCCGGGCGCTTGTTCGTCACCGCCGCGTCGCTGCGCGTGCCGGTGTTCAGCGTGATGCTGCGCCGCGGCTACGGCCTGGGCGCGATGGCGCTGACCGCCGGGCACTTTCACGCACCGGTGGCCATCGCCGCCTGGCCCAGCGGCGAGTTCGGCCCGATGGGCATCGAAGGCTCGGTGCGCCTGGGCTTCCGCAAGGAGCTGGAAGCGGAATCGCCCGAGGCGCGCGAGGCGCTGTTCCAGACGCTGGTGGCCGAGGCCATCGCCAAGGGCCAGGCGCTGAACATGGCCAGCCACCTGGAGATCGACGACGTCATCGACCCGGCCGAGACGCGCGACTGGCTGCAACGCGGCCTGAACTCGGTGGCCGGCAAGCCGCTGGCGCCGCGGCGCGGCTTCATCGACGCCTGGTGAGCAGGCCGGGGGTCGGTGTTTGAAGTACGCCCGACCCTGTGCAGCCCGCTGCGGCATGGATTGACCTGCGAGGTCATGGGACGCCGGCCTGATAACCTGCGCGCACTGAAGCAAGGAGCGCACATGTTCGACACCGCCATCGCCGGCAGCCTGCCCAAGCCAGAGTGGCTGGCCGAGACACAGAAACTCTGGCCGCAGTGGAAGGGCGAGGGCGCAGCTCTGCAACAAGCCAAGCTCGACGCCACGCTGCTGTGGATCAAGGCACAGGAAGACGCCGGGCTGGACATCATCGGCGACGGCGAAATGTCGCGCCAGCACTTCGTGCACGGCTTCCTGGAGCAGGTGGAAGGCATCGACTTCGAGCACAAGGTCGAGATGGGCATCCGCGCCGACCGCTACAAGGCGATGGTGCCGCAGGTGGTGTCGGCGCTGCAGCTGAAGGGCCGTGTCCATCGCACCGAAGCGCGCTTCCTGCGCGCGCACACGAGCAGGAAGATCAAGTTCACGCTGCCCGGCCCGATGACCATCGTCGACACCGTGGCCGACCGCTTCTACGGCGACCGCGCCAAGCTGGCCATGGCCTTCGCCGAACTGCTGAACGTCGAAGCGCTGGCGCTGCAGGCCGACGGCGTGGACATCATCCAGTTCGACGAGCCGGCCTTCAACGTCTACATGGCCGAGGTCAACACCTGGGGCATCGCCGCGCTGGAGCGCGCCGCGCGGGGCTTGACCTGCACGACCGCGGTACACATCTGCTACGGCTATGGCATCCAGGCCAACATCGACTGGAAGCACACGCTCGGCGATGAGTGGCGCCAGTACGAGCAGATCCTGCCGGCATTGGCGCGCAGTTCGATCCAGCAGTTGAGCTTGGAGTGCGTGCATTCGCATGTGCCACCGCAGCTGATGGCGCTGCTGCAGGGCAAGGACGTGATGGTCGGCGTGATCGACGTCGCCAGCGACCAGGTGGAAACGCCCGAGGAGGTGGCCGACACCATCGGCATGGCGCTGCAGTTCGTGCCGCGCCAGCACCTCATTGCCTGCACCAACTGCGGTCTTGCGCCGATGAACCGTGAGCTGGCGCTGCGCAAGCTGCAGGCGCTGGCCCAGGGTGCCGCGCTGGCACGCGCACGTTATGGCGTCGCTTGAAGCCCGGCCCGGGGATCGAGAGTTGACGGGGCGCGCCGGACACGGACACCCGCCCAGCCTTGTGCGGGCCTGGGGGCTGGTCGCCCTCGTCGCCATTGTCGGTGCCGACGCGGCGTCAGCTCAGGGCCCGGCACCGACGCGCCAGAGCGCCTCGGCGGCGGGCGCTCAAGCCACCGACCTGAGCCTGCTCACGGGCGCCTGGGTCCGCCCGGATGGCGGCTACGTCATCCTGATCCAGGGTGTGGGCAACTTCGGTGAACTGCAGGCGACGTACTTCAACCCCAAACCCTTGCCTTTCGCGAAGGCGCGGGCGGTGCTGGACAGCGGCGTGCTGCACGCGCGTTTCGAATTGCAGGCGGGCGGCTATGGCGGCTCGACCTACGACCTGCGCTATGACCGCAACAGCGATCGTTTGATCGGCACCTATTACCAGGCCGTGGCGAAACAGAGCTTCGAGGTCGAGTTCGCGCGCAAATAGGCGGCGGGGCCAACGCCCGCCGAGCGAGGTGGCGGGCGATGGGGCTTCCGAGTCACCTGCTGCACAGGCAGCGCGTGTTCGGGCGTGGCCTGCTTGTCGAATCGGCGGCGCCAGGGCCCGCAGTAAGATTTCGGCCATGCATTCCAACGCCTGGCAAGGCGCCAGCCACTGAAAAGCGCCACCCATGTCAGACCACGGCTTCCACGTACACGGACCGCACGACCACGAGCTCGAGCACGCGGCGCTTGGTTCGATCGACAGCTTCGGCGGCAAGCTGGCCGTGGTCACGGCGATTCTCGCCACCATCTGGGCGATCTTCTCCTTCATGAGCGGATCGACCGAGACCGAGTCGCTGAAGCTCGAGAACGATGCCGCCGTGAGGCGCACCGAGGCCTCGAACCAGTGGGCTGCTTACCTGATCGCCAGCGGCAAGCAGAACCTGACCGAATTGTCGTTGGAGCTGGCCCCGGAATCGAAGAGGACCTACTTTCAGGGCGAGGCAAAACGACGAGTGGCGGAGATGGCGACACACAAGCTTGCCGCCGAGCGCCTGGATGCCGATGCCATCGCGCTGGACAACGCCAGCGACGAGCTGTTGCGCCGGCATCACCGTTGGTCCCAGGCCACGACCGTGTTGCAGATCGCGATCGCGATGGCCGCTATCGCCTTGCTCACCAAACGCCGTTGGCTGGTGTACGGTGTGTTCAGCCTGGGTGCTGTCGGCGCGCTGATTGGCGCAATGGCCTGGATGCAGGTTTGAGCGCTGTTGGCTTCCACCACACGGGCAGCAGGCAGGCGGTTGCTCAAGGAAACCGGCCCGATGCGCGCTGCCCAGCGGCAGGCCCGGGCCAATGCCGGCAACGGCCTCAGGCCGCGCGCAACCGGGTGCGCAGGCCCGCCGCCACGTGCCGCAGCGTCGGGTTGCCCGAGCGCTCGGCAGCGCACAGACATTCGTGCGCGTAACCCGGGTCGTTTTGCAACCTTTCGACATGCACATGCAAGCCTTCGGCAGCCAGCATCCACTTCAGGCGGACGATGTCGACCAGTCGCAGCACGGCGGGTTCGGTCAGGGTGTTTGTGGTCATGGCATCGATTCCGGTCCTCGGGACCTGTTGACATGAAGACTAACGCAGCAACATTCATCGTGGCTGACGAGGGATTAGAGTCGATGCCCCAGCCTTCGTGAGCCTTGATTTCGCATGGCGCAAGCATCGATGAATCCTTCACCCCCGCTGACTGACTTGAATGGCCTCGATGCGCAGTTGAGCAGCGCGGGTTTTGCCGTGATAGCCGCGCCATCCCTGGCGCGGCTGAGTGGTGTGACGCTCGGGCAGTTGCAAGCCTGGCAGCCCTTCTGGGATGACCTGCCGTACGACCCGCACCTGCGCGACGGCGGGCGTTACCGGCGTCGCCGTCATGGCAGTTTTGTCGTGGATGGCGAGAACGTCGTGGCGGTGCCGCAACGCGCGCACTGGCAGCCGCTTGACTACAACGCGTTGCATGGCGGCATCGAGCGCTGGTTCGATGCGCTGCCGGCCGCGCTGGTCGACGATGTCGCCTGGGCGGCGCTGCTGGGCGCACTGGGCGGCTGCGCCAGCCGTTTGCGCGGCGCGCAGCGCTGGTTTGTCGAGGCGCACCCGTTTCGCATCGACACCGCTGCCGACGGCATCGGCCGGCCCACGCCCGAGGGCGCGCACCGCGACGGGGTCGATCTGGTGGTGGTGATCCTGGTCGGGCGCCACAACGTCAAGGGGGGCGAGACGCGCGTCTTCGATGCCGGCGGCCCGCAGGGCCTGCGTTTCACGCTGAGCGAAGCCTGGAGCGCACTGCTGCTCGACGATGCGCGCGTGATCCATGAGTCCACCCCGATCCAGCCGCAGGACGCGACGCTGCCGGCGCAGCGCGACACGCTGGTGTTGACCTATCGCGCCGGCGGTTTCCAGGATGCGTAGCGTGCAGACGATGCCCATTGCGCACCAGGCCGTGTGCGTGGGTGTGTGCCGACAGTGCGCTGCGCGCGCGTGCCGAAGGTGCGCCGCCGGGCGGCCGTTGGCCGGGAGCAAGTGGCCTGGGCTATGCTGAAGCCATGACGCTGGCCATCCATTTCGACGATGTGTCGCAGGCCGCCCAGCGCCTGTCGGGCGTGGCGCACCGCACGCCGGTGCTTCGCTCGCGCCAGGCCGATGAGCGAACCGGTGCGCAGGTCTTCTTCAAGTGCGAGAACCTGCAGCGTATGGGCGCTTTCAAGTTCCGCGGCGCCTACAACGCGCTCAGCCGCTTCACGCCCGAGCAACGCCGCGCCGGTGCCACCGCTTTTTCGTCGGGCAACCATGCGCAGGCGGTGGCGCTGTCGGCGCAGTTGATGGGCATGCCCTCGGTCATCGTCATGCCGCAGGACGCTCCGCAGAGCAAGATCGACGCCACACGCGCCTACCAGCAGGGCTCGGCGGGCAGCGAGGTGCTGCTCTTCGACCGCTACACCCAGGACCGCGAGGCGCTGTGCCAACGCGTCGCCACCGAGCGCCGCATGACGATGATCCCGCCTTTCGACCATCCGCATGTCATGGCCGGGCAGGGCACCGCCGCGCTGGAGCTGATCGAGGAGGTGGGCACGCTCGATGCCTTGCTGGTGTGCGTGGGCGGCGGCGGGCTCATCGCCGGCTGTGCCGTGGCGGCCAGGCACCTGCTGCCGGGCATCGCCGTGCATGGGGTCGAGCCCGCGGCCGGCAACGACACGCAACTCAGCCTGCAGCGCGGCGAGATCGTGCACATCGATACGCCACGCACCATTGCCGATGGGGCGCAGACCCAGTCCAGCGGCCGGCTCACCTTCCCGGTGATCCAGGCGCTGGTGCAAAGCGTGCTGACGGTCAGCGATGCGCAGCTGGTGGACACGATGCGCTTTTTCGCCTCGCGCATGAAGATGGTGGTCGAGCCCACCGGCTGCCTGGCTGCCGCGGCGCTGCTCGAGGGCGCCATCGACCTGCGCGGTGCGCGCGTGGGTGTCATCGTCAGCGGTGGCAATGTCGACCTGGCGCGTTACGCCGCGTTGCTGGGCGGCCAGGGCTGAGAGCTGAGCCGCACAGCGCGGGCAATGGCACCGTGCGGCGCGTCAGAAGGGTGCTTCGCAACGCAAGTGCAGTGGCTGGCCGCTTGCCGGATGGTCCAGCGCCAGGGCGCTGGCATGCAGCAGCAATCGCGCAGCGCGCTGCTGCACGCCAGGCGGTGCATACAGCATGTCGCCCAGTATCGGATGGCCGATCGCGCTGAGGTGCAGGCGCAGCTGGTGCGTGCGCCCGGTGTGCGGCTGCAGCGCCAGCCGCGTCAGGCCGCGCAAGGCGTCGAACTCCAGCACCTGCCAGTCGGTGCGCGAGGGCTTGCCCTGCACCGTGTCCACTTTCTGCAGCGGCCGGCGTGGCCAGTCCGCGGCCAGCGGCAGTTCGATGCGGCCGCTGGCCACGCTCATGGCGCCGTCGACCACCGCCACGTAGTGCTTTGCCACCTGGCGCGACTCGAAGCTGCGGCTAAGGCGGCGCTGCATTGCCGCCCCGCGCGCGAACAGCATCAGGCCCGAGGTGGCCATGTCCAGCCGATGCACCACGCGCGCGTCGGGCCATTGCGCCTGCACCCGCGCGGCCATGCAGTCCTGCTTGTCGGCACCGCGGCCCGGCACGGCCAGCAGGCCGGCCGGCTTGTCCAGCGCCAGCAGCGCGTCGTCGGCATACACCACCCGCATCGTGCGTGATCCGTCCGTAACGAAAACGGCACCCCGCAGGGTGCCGTATCGGTCGACGCAAAGCCGATCAGCGGCCGTAAACCTTGCCAAATAGCACCCAGGTCTTGCCGTCGAACCTGGCCAGCTGCTCACGTTCGATCGGGAAGAAATCGTCCGGGCCGGTTTTGACATTCACGCCAGGCAGCAGCATCGGCAAGCTCATGTCCAGGCTGGCGGCCTGCTTCATGATGTTCTCGCGCGTCAGGTTGTCGCCGGCCTGCTTGAGCACCTGCACCAGTCCTTGGGCGACGGTGTAGCCGTAGACGGTAAGCACGTCCTTGACGTCGCCGGAGGTGTTGTACTTCTTCATCCATGCCAGCCAGTCATCCCACTCCTTGCCCTTCTGGAACTGCGGGTCGGTGGGGTCCTTGATGTAGCTGGCGGTGTAGATGCCGACACCATTTTCCAGGCCTGCCGGTGTCATCACCGAACCAACCGATGCGGACACGCTGTTCAGGTAGTGCGTCGGCTTCCAGCCGATCTCGGCAGCCTTCTTGATGGCCTGCGCCGCGAACTTGGGCGTGGTGATGTTGAAAAAGGTGTCGGCGCCCGAAGCCTTGAGCGACACCATCTGGCTGTCGACGGTGGGGTCGGTGACCTCGTAGGTCAGCTTCGACACGATCATGGTCTTGGCTTTGTCGCCCAGGCCGTCCTCGAAGCCCTGGAGGTAATCCTTGCCGTAGTCGTCGTTCTGGTAAAGGATGGCGATCTTGGCGTTGGGGTTGCTCTCGAGAATGTGCCTCGCGAAGACCTTGGATTCACTTTGGTAGTTGGGCTGCCAGCCCATGGTCCAGGGGAAGTTCTTCGGGTCGCCCCACTTGGTGGCGCCGGTGGCGAGAAACAGGTGTGGCACCTTGCTGGTGTTCATGTACTTGTGGATCGCCGAATTCGGCGGCGTGCCCAAGGGGTTGAAGACGAGCAGTACTTCATCCTGTTCGACCAGCCTGCGCGCCTGCTCGACCGTCTTGGCCGGGTTGTAGCCGTCGTCGAGACTGATGAACTTGATCATGCGGCCGTTGATGCCGCCTTCGGCGTTGACCTTGTCGAAGTAGGCGCCGATCGACTTGCCGATCGTGCCATAGGCCGAAGCCGGGCCCGAGTACGGGCTGATGCCGCCAATCTTGATCTCCTTGTCGCTGGCGCCCGGGTCGTACTTCTTCTGCGCCAGCGCCTGGCCGGACAGTGCCAGCGAGGCCAGGCCCGCGATGGCGAGGGTGAGGGACTTCAGGTTCATGATTCAGGGCTCCTTTGAAAAGCTTCACTAAAAACGCGGGGGCCACATGCGGGTTGACCGTATCAACCCGCAGTCTTGGCGCGAAGGCGCGCCCAAAGCCGGTTCAAGCCGCCCATCACGCCGGTGGGCATCAGGTACATCGTGAGAATCAAGAGCACGCCGTAGATCGCCGCGGGGGCCGATTTCGACAGCGAGTCGGCGATGTTCGGCACGAACTGGATGAAGATTCCGCCGAAGATCGCGCCCGGGATCGACGCCAAGCCGCCGATGACCACGCCCACCAGCAGGAAGATCGAAAGCTGCACCGTGAAGCTGTCGGGTGAAACGAAGGCCACGACGATCGCACCCAGCGCACCGGCCACGCCGGTGAAGCCGGCCGAGGTGCCGAAGGTCAGCGACTTGAACATCGGCAGGTTGATGCCCATAGCGGTGGCGGCGATCGGATGGTCGCGGATCGCCACCAGCGCGCGCCCGACGCGACCACGCAGCAGGTTCCAGGCAAGCAGGAACATGATCGCCGCCACGAACAGCGTGAAGAAGTACAGCCAGCGGTCGGCGCTGAGTGGCTGCTCGAACAGGGTGAAGCTGAACGGCGGCTGCGGCTTGCTCAGCACGATGCCCTGCACGCCGCCGGTCAGGCCCTCGATCTTCTTGTACTTCAGCAACTGCGGCACCGCCAGCGCGAGGGCAAAGGTCGCCAGCGCCAGGAAGTGGCCCGCCAATCGCAACGCCGGAAATCCCACCAGGAAACCGAAGGCAAAGCAGAACACGAAGGCCGCCGGCAGCGTGGCCCAGTAGGGCACGTGGTACAGCGACATCAGGATCGCCGCGGTGTAGGCGCCAAACGCATAGAAGGCGCCGTGGCCGAGCGAGAACTGGCCGTTGAATCCCGTCAGGATGTTCAGCCCGAGGATGGCCACCGCATACACCAGCACCAGGTTGAACTGGAACACGCGGTAGTTCTTCACCAGGAAGGGCAGCAGCAGCAGCGCCACCACGAGCAGCGCGCTCCAGAACCAGACCCACTTGCGATCCAGAGCCTTCATACCCTGACCGCCACCTTCTTGCCGAACAAGCCGTCGGGCTTCAGCGTCAGCGTGGCCACGATCAGCACCAGCGCGACGGTGAGCTTGAGCTCGGTGCCGATGACATAGGCGCCGAGCAGGTTCTCGAGCACGCCGACGATCAGGCCGCCGATCACGGCACCCAGCGGGTTGTCGATGCCGCCCAGCAGCGCCGCCGCAAAGCCGTAGAGCAGGATGCCGGCCATCATGTTCGGGTCGAGGAAGACGATCGGCGCCACCATCATGCCGGCGACCGCGCCGATCGCTGCGGCCAGGCCCCAGCCCAGGCCCAGCATCCACGACACGCGGATGCCCACCAGCCGCGCCGAATCGGGGTTCTGCGCCGCGGCACGCATGGCCAGGCCGATGGGCGTGAACTTGAAGAACGCGAACAAGCCGAGCAGCACCACCACCAGCACGCCGGCCGAGCCGAACTGGTGCGCCGAGAAGTACTTGGTGGTGAGCACCGAATCCTTCGGGAAGGGGCTTTCGAAGGCCTTGATGGTGTGGTCGAAGAACCAGCCCGAGAAGGCATTGAAGATCAGCAGCAGGCCGATGAAGACGAGCACGTTGGTCATCACCGGCGCCTTCTCGATCGGTCGCAGCACGATGCGCTGCACCAACAGCCCGCCGGCGAAGGACACCGCCACGGTGAAGAAGAACGCGCCCCAGTAGGGCCAGCCTGCCTGGATCAGCGCCCAGGCGACGAAGGTGCTGAGGGTGGCCATCTCGCCTTGGGCGAAGTTGATGTGGTGCGTGGCCTGGTAGATCATCACCAGCGCCAGCGCCACCGAGCCGTAGATGATGCCGTTGGCCAGGCCGGAGAAGATCTGGTGCAGCAGGGCTTCCATCGTCACTGGCCTTCGGGTTCAGTAGCCGAGGTAGGCGCGGCGCACCGACTCGTCGTTCTTGATCGTCGCGCTCGGGCCCGACAGCGCGACGCGGCCGGTTTCCAGCAGGTAGGCATGGTCGGCCAGCTCCAGCGCCAGGCTGGCGTTCTGCTCCACCAGCAGCATGCTCACGCCGTCTTCCTGGTTGATGGTGCGCATGATGCGGAAGATCTCGGCCACGATCAGCGGCGCCAGGCCGAAAGAGGGCTCGTCCAGCAGCAGCAGCTTGGGGCGCAGCATCAGCGCGCGGCTGATGGCCAGCATCTGCTGCTCGCCGCCCGACAGCGTGCCGGCCTGCTGGTGGCGCCGTTCCTTCAGGATCGGGAAGCGCGTGAACATGCGCTCCATGTCCTGTTCCATCTGGGCGCGG
>DASQFA010000177.1:0-2603 GCA_035633375.1 Rubrivivax sp. | reverse complement strand
TCCGGAAGACTATGAAAGTATTTGCTTACTTTCTCCCTCAAGACCTTGCTCCTTTGCAACAAGGCGGCAACGTTGCCAGGATGTCCAAGTGAGCAGGCTGCTGCAGGCCTGGGGCGGCCTGCGCCTGGGCTTCGGCTCGAGCCGCGTGCCAGTGATACTGCAGACCGAAGGCGCCGAGTGCGGCCTGGCTTGCCTGGCGATGGTGGCTGCGGCGCATGGGCACCGCTCTGACCTGCCGACATTGCGCCAACGCTTCTCGCTGTCGCTGAAGGGCGTGAGCCTGCTGGATCTGGTGCGCATGGCCGAAAGCCTGGATCTGCATGCCAGGGCCCTGCGCGCCGAGATCGAGGACCTGGCGCAACTCGAACTGCCCTGCATCCTGCACTGGGACATGAACCACTTCGTGGTGCTGGTCGGCGTCAGCCGGGGCTTGGCGACGATCCACGACCCGGCGCACGGCTTGCGGCGGCTGAAGTTGGAGCAGGTGTCGCGCCATTTCACCGGCGTGGCGCTGGAGCTCAACCCCGCAGCGGACTTCGTGCCCCGCACCGAGAAGCAGCATGTGTCGCCGCGCCAGATGCTCGGGCGCATCAGCGGGTTGAAGCGCTCGCTGGCGCAGATCTTCGCGCTGGCACTGGCACTCGAAGCCTTCATGCTGCTCAGCCCGTTCCTGATGCAGTGGGTGGTGGACGACGTGCTGGTCAGCGCCGACCGCGACCTGCTGGCCACGCTGGGCATCGGCTTCGGCCTGCTGGTGCTGATCCAGGCCGGCACCTCGGCCATCCGTTCCTGGGCGGTGCTGGTGTTGTCGGCCACGCTCAACCTGCAGTGGCTGTCGAACGTCTTCGCGCACCTGATGCGCCTACCGGTGGAGTGGTTCGAGAAGCGCCACATCGGCGATATCTGGTCGCGTTTTTCCGCCGTGCAAGAAATCCAGAAGACGCTGACCACGAGCTTCATCGAAGCCGTGCTCGACGGCCTGCTGGTGGTGCTGACGCTGGTCATGATGTTCATCTACAGCGCCACGCTGACGATGGTGGTGCTGGCGGCGGTGGCGGCCTACGCGCTGCTGCGCTGGGCCTTCTTCCGGCCGCTGCGTGACGCTACCGAAGAAGCCCTGGTGCATGAATCGAAGAGGTCGAGCCACTTCCTGGAATCCTTGCGCGGCGTGCAGGCGATCAAGCTGTTCAACGCGCAGGCCGATCGGCAATCTCGCTTCACCAGCCTGGTGGTGGACACCATGAACGCCGACATCGCCACGCGCAAGCTGGAGCTGATGTTCGCGGTGTTGCACCGGCTGCTGTTCGGGCTGGAGCGTGTGGCGGTGGTGTGGATCGGCGCGCTGCTGGTGCTGGACCAGAAGTTCTCGGTCGGAATGCTGTTCGCGTTCTTTGCCTACAAGGAGCAGTTTGCGCAGCGTGTCAGCGCCCTCATCGACAAGGTGGTCGAATTGAAGATGCTGCGCCTGCAGGGCGAACGCCTGGCCGACATCGTGCTCACCGCTCCGGAGCAGGAAGACGCCGCGAGCCCCTTGCGCAAGGGCGCCGACATTCCGCAAATCGAACTGCGCAATGTCAGCTTCGCCTATTCGGATGCCGAGCCGGAGGTGCTGTGTGGTGTCAACCTGCGCATTGAGCCGGGCGAGTCGGTGGCCATCGTCGGGCCTTCGGGCTGCGGCAAGACTACGCTGTTGAAGATCATTCTTGGCATCCATTCGCCCGACGGCGGCGAGATGCTGATCGGTGGGGTGCCGCTGTCACAACTGGGCTTGCGCGCCTGGCGCGACATGGTCGGCGTGGTGATGCAGGACGAGCCGCTGTTCTCGGGCTCGATCTTTGACAACATCAGTTTCTTCGGCATGCAGCCCGACATGGACTGGGTGTCGCATTGCGCACGCGTGGCGTCGGTGCATGACGACATCGAAGCCATGCCGATGGGTTACCACACCCTCATCGGCGACATGGGGTCCAGTCTGTCGGGCGGGCAAAAACAGCGCATCCTGCTGGCCCGCGCCTTGTACAAGCGGCCGAAGATCCTGCTGCTGGACGAAGCCACCAGTGCGCTCGACGTCGACGGCGAGCGGCTGGTGAACCAGGCGGTGCGGCAGTTGGCGCTGACACGGATCATCGTTGCGCATCGGCCCGAGACCATTGCTAGCGCGGGCCGCGTGGTGGCCTTGCAGGGCGGGCGTGTGGCGCAAGACCTGCGCAGCGTGGGCAATTCGGCGAACGCCGAGCGCGGCTGAGCGTTGCCGGCCCCGCAGCGCAGACGGCGGCCCGTGCGGGTATAGGCTGCGGAACCTAAAATCCGGCTGCTGGCCACGAGACCGTGGCCGGCCCTCACTTCAAGGCCGATGCCGTGTTTTATCCCAGGGAGTTCGACCTCATCGTCGTGGGTGGCGGGCATGCCGGCACCGAGGCGGCGCTCGCCGCGGCGCGCATGGGTTGCAGCACGCTGCTGCTGTCGCACAGCCTCGAGACGCTCGGGCAGATGAGTTGCAACCCGTCGATCGGCGGCATCGGCAAGGGCCATCTGGTGAAGGAAGTCGATGCCCTGGGGGGCGCCATGGCCGCGGCCACCGACGAGGCGGGCATCCAGTTTCG
>DASQFA010000176.1:0-3171 GCA_035633375.1 Rubrivivax sp. | reverse complement strand
TAGGTCTGCGCAAGTCGCAGCCGGGTGCGCAGGTGCCGCTCGGCGTTGGGCTGAAGGTCCAGGCCGCATTCGGTGAGGGGCTTTCCAACGCGGGTGGCGGTGAGCACGTCCTGCAGCGGTTTGCGTGAGCGCACGTGGAAGTGCACGTCGCCGGCGGCTACGAGGGGAATGGCGCTGGACTCGCTGACTTGCCGAAGTCGGTGCAACCACATCTCGTCGTCGAGCAGGCGCAGCAGGTCGACACCGAACCAGCACCGTCCGAGAAAGTGGTCGAGCAGCCATTGTGCGACCGAATCAAGCTGAGCTGGTTCGCACATCCGCTTTGGCGACGCCAGCACGACGCACTCTTCGAGCTCGGCGCCAGTGATGTTCGAGATGTCGAGCCGGTACGTTCCCTTTTCGGACGAGCGCCGCAGCTTGGTGATGAACTGGCACAGATTGCCGTAGCCATTGAGGTTGCAGGCAAGCACGGTCAACACGAACGGTGTCGTGCTCGTACTGCTCGTGGCGTCCCAGTCAACGAGGAACTGGGCGCCTAAAAGCAACTTGAGCCCGTGCTCCTTTGCGGCGACATGGGCGCGCACGATGCCGGCCATGCTGCATTCGTCGGCGACGGCCAGTGCCGCATAGCCGAGCTGCTTGGCGCGAGCGACAAGCTCTTCGGGTTGGCTGGCGCCGCGTAGGAAGGTAAAGTTGCTGACGCAGCGCAACTCGGCGTACTGGGCGAGGGAAGCCATGTGCCGCCCTATTCAAGCGAACGTTCCGTGCAGGAACCACGCCGTTTCGTCGTCGGCCAAGCGCGTCTGGAAGACCCATAACACACCGGCATGTTCGCTGAGCGCGACCCAGTAGTCTCGAGCGA
Organism: Rubrivivax sp.; assembly: GCA_035633375.1. Classification (GTDB taxonomy): domain Bacteria; phylum Pseudomonadota; class Gammaproteobacteria; order Burkholderiales; family Burkholderiaceae_C; genus Rubrivivax. The sequence goes on along the minus strand of DASQFA010000176.1, from coordinate 2,309 downwards.
CGTTTCGGGTGGTCTGCTCGCCGCCTTCGGTGATGCGGTCCCACCAGCCTCCTTCTACCCGGTGCGGGCCGGCGAGAAGTTGAAGGACCCCCTGATACAGAGGCCGTTCACCACGCGTCGCCAGGCGCAACGGCTCAGGCAATACGAAGGTGGGCTGGGGAATATCGACCACGCGATTCAGCCTTTTCGGCTGTGCTTCGGGTGCCGGCTGCCAGTGAGACATCCACTCGACGCGATGGTCTTCAGTCACAACCGGCCGAAGCACCTTGTCGGGACCGAGGCGAGCCGCAATCCTTTCAAGGACCAGCGCCAGACTCTCGCCAGCTTGCTGCGGCTGCGCAAACAGCGTGAGGCCCTTGTCTTGGAGCGGCTGCACGTCGACCGCGAGCAACTCCAGGTCGCCGACAGGCGCGAGAAGCTGGACCTTCGCCAGGTGCTCGGCAAGCAGCCGAGTCAGGTGTTCGATGTCGCGCGTGGGCTGCGCTGTTCGCACGGTCATCTCACCGCCGTCGCCCGCCGACTTCGCCCGCATCGCGTCGTGACGCCAGCGCAGCGTAAATGCCGTCACGCCGCAGTGCCTTGCCGTCAGCCAACCGGACATCTGCAGCATCAGCCGCCGCGCACCGAACAGCATGGCGGGGGCCAGTTCGATACGCGCCATCAACTCGAGTTTTTGGTGGAACGAATCGGGGAGCGCTACCCACGTATGCGCCTGCGGCCGCAGCCCATACGCCTGGTCGAGTGCGCCGAGCAGTTGCGCATCAAAACGTCGGCTCAGTCCACCGCGTGGCAGCGCCCGAACCTGGCCGAGTGTCTTGCAACCGAGGCGCGCGAGCGTTGCGTGATGTGCGGCAACAGAAGTCAACGTACCGAGCGGCAGGTCGTCCAGGACTTTCTCTAATGGCTTGGCGAAGCCGTTGGATGCGCCAGAGCGCGCAACCGCGACCGCAGCAAGGCTCGTCGGCGCCCAGCTGAGTTGACGCACGCCCAACTCCGCGCATTCATCGCGAACGCGCTGGACCAGCTTGCGTTTGCCGCCGAAAAGGCGAATGCTTGCCTCGACCTCCATCACGACGGCGGGCGATTCCGAAAGCGGCTCGATGACGGCAACACGGGGTGTGAACTGCAGGCACCACGTTGCGAGTCCTGAAGTCGCCTCAGTGCGCCGCGACTCGTCGGACGGAAGTTTGTCGGGGAGCAGGGCTGCCCACAACATGGGGTTGCGCCTCGCGCACTTGCCGCGCAGCAATGATGACGCTCGGAGTTCGAAGCCGGGGCGTGATGATGGATTCCAATCCACCAGGAACTGAGGAGAGGGTGACGGTGCCTTCGTGTGTCGGGCCCTTGCGCTTGAGTAGATGGACGTGCAACTCCCAGTCCAGACCGAAGCGCAATTGCACGCGCAGCGCAGCCGCTGAAGGCTCATGCTCAGCGGCTGCCGGTCGACACAGGAAGACGGGGCCATCGCAGGCCTGTGCGCAAACTTGCAAGCGACGAATCTGCTCTTGGCGGGCTTGCGGCAGCCACGACACCAGCATGCCTGCCGCGTTGGCCTTGACCAGCTGCTCGGTCACCCAAAGCCGTTCTGCAGGCGTCTCGGCCTGAATCCAGACCAAGTGACGCTCATCGAGTCCGACGTGTCGCAGTCCAGGAAGATGGGGCGACTTCGGCGGGCCGACCACGACGATGTTGCCGCCGGCGGCGACCACTTCGCGGATTGCCGGTGCCAGCAGCCGCCATTCGACGACGGTGGGCTGAGGCTGCAGGATTTCTGTCAGCGAGTGGCACGGCCATCCGGCTCCGGGAAGTTCCGCGTCCAGTGCCGGGAATCCGCTGGCGACCACTTTGCTGATGGGCGAGCCGAGTTCGGTGCAGCGCCAGATTGCGGCCTGGATGTCGGGGGGCACTTCGCCCGGGCGTGCAGGTGTTCTGCGACCGCGTGTGCGGTGCTGTGAGGATGCAAAGGACTCCGGGACCGGCTCCTCATCGTCGCTGGCCCGGTTCAGTGCGGTGGCCATGAGGGGCTCCGGATATACTGTGGATAAAACCAGTATCTCACTAGAAGCACCGTTACGCAAATTGCCCCGGCGCCGGGGTCGTGAATTGCGTGCCAACCTACCGAAAGCGGGTGAGGCTCTGCGCCTTCAGCCTATCGGTGACTTTTGGCTTGTACGCGAGAGTCTTCATGGGGCCTGTCAGAGTTTGCTTGGCGCCCAAGCGACTTGACAGGTGTCAAAGGAACGACCCGGCGGTTCACTCGTCAACTTCGTTCGTTCGAACGTCGGTAGCGGATCGAATGTCGATCGAAA
>DASQFA010000175.1:0-15957 GCA_035633375.1 Rubrivivax sp. | reverse complement strand
AGAACGGCGTGCGCTACGCCTACTTCGCGCAGGCACGTCGATTGGTCATCGACGTGGCTGGCGTTGTCACGGTGTATGACACGCTCGACCACCAGATTGGTGGTTTTTCGCAGCAGCAGTCGGTGGGTGGCACGCTCAGCTTCAACAGCCAGTACGGGCTGATCGACGTGTCTGCGTTGCCGGTGATCTCGTCCAATGGTCAGCCGCCAAGCCAGGCCGGCGCGGCGCAGAACATGCCGCACAACCCTCCGTCGCAAAGCCATGCGCAGGCCCCGAAGGGCAGCGAGCACGATGTGTTCGCCAGCATCGAAAGACTCGCCGAGCTGCGCACCAAGGGGATCGTCAGCGAAGAAGAGTTCATGGCCAAGAAGACGGAACTAATGAGCCGGTTGTAAGCACGGCAGGCGTTGCAAACGCGGCTCGGGCAGACTGTGGCCGCATGCGCCGCCGTGAAGGCTGGATGTCAGGCACCGGGGCGCGCGCTGAGTTCGCGGACAACCTGCCGGCAGTGAGCTGCCGCGATTTGCAGGCCGCAACCTCGACTGACGCGCGCCGTCCGGTACGAACCGCTTGGTGGTCGATTCCAGTGCCGCCGCAGCCTCAACCCCGAGCGAATTGCACGATCTGAGCGGCCGGGCGCGCCCCTGCCACGCGAGCGACCTCATCGCCGCGCTGCAGCTTCAAAAGCGTGGGAATGCTGCGGATGCCGAAGCGCGCCGAGGTGCGCGGGTTGTCGTCGCTGTTTAGTTTGACCAGCAAGGCCTGACCCTTGAGCGAGCCGGCGGCCTGCTCGAACTGCGGCGCCATCTGCCGGCACGGGCCGCACCATGGCGCCCAGAAATCGACCACCACCGGCAATGCGCTGCCGGCCACGAACTTGTCGAAGTTGGCGTCGTTCAATTCGATCGGGTGCCCGTCGAGCAGCGCGGCGCCGCAGCGCCCGCACACCGGATCGTCACCCAGGCGCGCAACCGGAACCCGATTGGCAGCGCCGCAATGCGCGCAGGCGACATGGGTAGCTTCAGTATTCATACACGATAGATCGGTGCGCCGGGCGGCGTTTCAAGGTCCGGGCGCGACACCGGCGAGCCATCGGCTCGCCAAAGCGTGGCGTGCTCCGTCAGCGCGGGCCAAGCGGCGCGCGCGCCTGAGCCCCCTCGCCGCTGCCGAGGCGGCGCGGCGGAGCCCAGGACTTCAGCGCGCGCAGCAAGGGCCGCTTCTTCGACTGGTGCTCCTGCATGCGGCGCAGGATGTCGTCGAGCGTGCGCATCGCGTCCAGGATGTGCGGCCCCTTGTTCAGCATCACGCAGTCGGCGCGCACGCCCATCGACGCGTCGGTGATCTCGGCGCGCGAGGGCCGGCCGGTCTTGGCCATGTTTTCCAGCACCTGCGTGGCCCACACCACCGGCATGTGCGCCGCCTCGCAGGCCCAGAGGATTTCTTCCTGCACCTCGGCCAGGCGTTCGAAGCCGCATTCCACGGCGAGGTCGCCGCGCGCGATCATCACCCCGGCCACGGGGCAGGCCATGGCGGCAAACAGCATTTCCGGCAGCCGCTCGAAGGCACGTCGGGTCTCGATCTTCAGCACCACGCCCAGTTCGGTGGCGCACAGGGCCTTGAGCTGCAGGCGCAGCGCGTGCACGTCGGCGGCACATTGCGCGAAGGACAGGCCCACCATGTCGGCATGGCGTGCCACCACGCGCAGGTCTGCGATGTCCTTGGCGCTCAGCGCCGGCAGGTCGAGCCGGCTGTCGGGCAGGTTGATGCCCTTGTCGGCGGCGAGCTTGTCGCCGCCTTCGCTGGCTTCGGTGATCTCCACGTCGACGCCGCGCGGGCCGACACGGCGGATGACGCCACCGATGCGCCCGTCGTCGAACCAGATGCGTTCACCCTTGCGCACCTGCTCCAGCACCTGGGGCAGCGTGCACGCCAGCGTGGCCACGGCCTTGGGCCGGCCGGCCGCGCCCGGGCTGGCGGCCTGGCCCAGACCGTCGCTCGTCAGGCGCAGGGTCTGGCCGCGGCTCAGCAGCAGGCGGCCCTCCATCTGCGGCAGGCCCTGCACCTCGGCAGCGTGCTGCGCCGCGCCATGGCGGTGGACCAGCAGTCGCGTGGCGGCACACAGGTAGGCAGTGCGTTCGCACTGCGTGAGCACGCCGTTGGCGCGAATCTCGAGCACTTTCAGCTGCCGGCGGCGCGCACGCGCATCGACGAAATCGATGCGCTCGCCCACACGCAGCTGGGCCAGCCATTCGGCAGGCACGTCGAGCGTGTGCACCGCGCCATCGCTTGCCGCATTGCCGCCCAGCGGGCGCAGCAGCAGCCGCGCCGGTGCCACGACGACCCCGTAGGCGTCACGCTCGGGCTTGAGCTTGAGCACGCACGGCCCCGGGGCGATGGGCCCGGTGCGGATCTTCGGCCCGCCCAGATCCATCAACACGCGCACCGATCGGCCGGCGTCACGCGCAGCCGCGCGCGCATGCTCGGCCATGGCGATCCAGGCCCCGGCCTCGTCGTGGGCGCAGTTGATGCGCGCCACATCCATGCCCGACTGCACCAGGGCATGCACCAGCGCCGCGTTGCCCGCCGCTTCGCTGGGCAAGGTGACCATGATGCGCACGTTGCGCTTTGTGGGTGCCGGCCCGAACAGCGCCTCGTTGTGGCGCTCGAGCAGCGCATGGCCGCTGTGGAAGCCGGCAGGCTCTTCGCGGGATTGTGGCGTCCACGGGCGCCCGATCAGCGCGTGCAGGATGCCCAGCACCTTGTCCACATTGGCCAGGACATGCGTTTCGGCGCGCCCGAGCGAAGACACCCCGAGCCCGGCCAGGCGCTCCTGCAGCCGGCGCAACTCGTGGCGCCGCAGCGTCAGGTAGTGCACCAGGTTGAGCGCGCTGGGCGGCTGGCCCGGGCTTGCCGCCGCGAAACGCGCTTCGGCCTCGAGCATCGACTTGCGCAGCGCCTGCAATTCGACGATCAGCGAGGCGCAGGCTGTTTCGTCCCAGGCGTCGACGGGACCGCCGGGTACGCCCCGGTTGAACGTCTCTTCCATGGGATCGACAGTGTGCCGATGCCTTATGTCAGGCGCATGACAGCGGTTGCAGCTTCTGTAACCACTTTGTCAGCGGGCTGTCACGCGCGCATCATCCGCGGCATGCAGCATCGCGCCTCGTGCAGCGTGAGCCTCTTTCGACCTTCATCGGGGCGCCAGGATTTGCACCTGACGACGCCGACGGCCGCCTCGAAGTCATCGACCGGGCTCAACGCATGGCCAGTTCGCGCGCGGCTTCGCTGGGCGTGGCCTGAAGCGTTGTGAGGGAGTGGCCAGGCTGCGCGGCCCGCGCATCCGTCGGCGGGCTCGTATCCAGGATGCGAGCCAGGATCTCGGGCACCATGAACACCGCGCGGTTGTCGATGCAGCGCACGTTCGCGCGAAAGGCGTCGAGCTGCGCCAGCAGCGCCCGCACCGCCGGCCGGATGTCGCGCCACGACGAGACGACGAGACCGAGCCCCTTGCCGCGCACCCAGTCGGTGTTGCAGCGCTCTTGCGGCAAGGTCCAGGCATTGCGCAGCGTGATCAGCGGCAAGCCTTGCTGGACCGCCTCGCTCAGGCTGCCGGGGCCGGGTTTGCCGATGAAAAAGTCGCCCAGCTGCAGGTGATGGCACACGTCCGGCGTGAACTCGACCACCGCGCGTGCGGCGCGGCTGCGCAGTGCGCGCAGCCGTTCGGCCAGCGCGTGGTGATGGCCGCACATCAGCAGCAGCTGCACGTCGTCGAGCTGGCGGGCGATCTGCAGCATGGCCATCGAGCCTTGTCCGCCGAACATGACCACGCCGGTCGGGCGGTCGGGGTCCAGGCCGAGGCGCTGCCGTTCGGCGCGACGGTCCACGGCCGGCGGCCGATAGAAATCCGGCTGGATGATCATGCCGGAGCTGCGGAACACATGGCCCGGGTCGATGCCTGCAGCCAACGCCTGGCGCACCGCCATGTCGCTGCCGCAGACAAGGTACTGCGTGGCGCCCGGCTCGATCCAGAAATGCGGCGGATGGTCGGCCAGGTCAGTGAGCACGGTGACGAAGGGCACGCCCGGCAGCGCTTCGGCCAGGCCAAGGCCGAGCGCGCGGTTGAAGTTGGGCACCAGCGACACGACCATGTCGGGTCGAGCCTGCTGCCAGTGGCGCTGCAGCCGATGCACCAGGTTGCCGTGTCCCAGTCGGATCAGGCCTTGCAGCAGCTTGAGCTCGAACGACAGCCCCAGCGTCCAGCCTTTGGCAAGCTGCCAGTTGTAGATGTCTTCCGGTGGCATGCCGAAGAGGCGACGAAACTGCCCTTGTGGATCGAGCATGTCGACCAGGTTGACGCAGCGCACGCGCCAGGGACGCTGCTGCTGGCGCAGCATCGCCTGCAGCGCCTGGGCCGCGGCGCGATGGCCGCCGCCGGCGTTGAAATAGATCAGGTCGATGGTCCGCATTGCGCTCCCTCTGTGCAGCTTTTCGACATGCTGGCCGCACGATGTGTCGGCGCTGTGACGCGCATCGGCAAGCCCGCTGCACACACGCGCCACCCGGCATGGCGTCATGCCCGGCGGCGGCCGGCGATTCGAGCGCCAGGGCGAGCTGGGCCTGTGCTACTGGGTCGAATCGGGCGCGGGCTACGCGCTCGTCGGCGCGTTGCCGCGTGAGCGGCTGCTGGCACTGGCCGAGGCCACCTATCGGCAACAACCCGTGCCGGTGGCAGCGGGCACGGCGGGTTCCGCGCCGGCCAGTGGCGCACGCTGGGGGGCACACCCTGCCGCGCGGGCGGCTCATAGAATCGGCCGATGCCTGAAGCCCCCTTAGCCGCCGGTGCAGTCTCACGCGCCGCGGTGGCATGGCGCCTGGCCGTGGTGCTGGTGCTGGGCTTCGCGTCGGGGCTGCCGCTGGCGCTGACTGGCCAGGCCATGCAGGCCTGGCTCAGCATGGAAGGCATGGATGTGGCGACCATCGGTTTCTTGAGCCTGGTCGGCCTGCCCTACACCTTCAAGTTCCTGTGGGCGCCGCTGATGGACCGCTTCGACCTGCCCTGGCTGGGCCGGCGCCGCGGCTGGCTGGTGCTGACGCAGCTGGCGCTGGCCGGCACGCTGCTGCTGCTGGCCGGCACCTCGCCCACCTCGGCCACTCGCGCCTTCGCGCTGCTGGCGGTGGCGGTGGCCTTCATGTCGGCCTCGCAGGACGTGGTCATCGACGCCTACCGCACCGATTTGCTGCCGGCGCGCGAGCGCGGCCTGGGCTCGTCGCTCAACGTCATGGGTTATCGGCTGGCGATGATCCTGTCCGGCGGCATCGCGCTCATCTGGACCGACCCCAACCAGGGCGGCGGCTGGGACTGGCCGATGGTCTATCGCTTCATGGCGGCGCTGATGTGTGGCGCGGCCGTGCTCTCGGCCGTGGCGCTGCCCAAGGTGGCGATGCCCGACATCAAGGCAGGAGCGGCGCGCAACGATGTCTTCGGCTTCCTGGCGGTGCTGGCGGCGGTGGCGCTGGGCTACCTGCTCAGTGACCGTTTCGGCCCGCCGCTGGCGCATTGGCTGCTCGGCCCGCTGCTCGAGAACAGCTCGCTCAACCCGACGCTGAAGCTGCGTTGGGAGAACCTACTGGCCTTGCTGCTGGGCATCGGCTTCACCCTGCCGCTGGCCGCCTGGGCGGCGCGCAAGGCACGCTTCGAGACGCTGCTGGGTGGGCTTGCCAACTACTTCAGCCAAAGCGGTGCCGCGGCCTTCCTCGGTTTCATCGTGCTTTACAAGCTGGGGGATGCTTTCGCCGGATCGCTGATGACGCCCTTCCTGCTGAAGAGCATGGCCTTCAGCCCGGCCGAGGTGGGGGTGGTGAACAAGATCATCGGCCTTTGGCTGACGATAGGCGGCGCACTGCTCGGCGGGCTGCTGATGCTGCGCCTGGGGCTGTGGCGCTCGCTGCTGCTGTTTGGCGTGCTGCAGATGGCCAGCAACCTGGGCTTCTGGTGGCTGGCGGTCAGCGGCAAGGGGCTGATGCCGGGGCTGGTGCTGCCGGCCTTCGACTGGGGCTTCGTCAAGCTGGCCCTGCCCACACCGGTGGACGGCGGGCTGTTGATGGTCATCGCCTTCGAGAACCTGTCCGGCGGCATGGGCACGGCGGCCTTCGTGGCCTTCCTGATGAGCCTGTGCAACCAGCGCTTCACCGCCACGCAGTACGCCCTGCTCAGCGCCTTTGCCTCGGTGGGCCGGGTGTGGGTCGGGCCGCTGGCCGGCGTGCTGGCCGAATCGATCGGCTGGCCGCTCTTCTTCATCGTCAGCACCGCCGCCGCGCTGCCGGCGCTGTGGATGCTGTGGTGGCTGCGTGACAGCGTGCGTGCGCTCGAAGTCGATCCGGCCAGCGCCGGGCGCGCCGACGACTGAACTGGGACAATCGGGTCCGGCGCCCTGCCGCACCCGGCGGCACGCCGCGCGACGGCCCCGCCAGACAAGCCACCACCGGGCCGACGGAACCCCGGCGCCTAGCGGCGCTCCCAATCACCCATGAGCACTGATTTCGACGAACAAGCCGAACCGGCCCTTGCGTGGCGCTGGCACGGCCCGGGCTGCGGCTGCGCCGGGCACACGCGTCGCCGCCTGTCGCTGGGCCTGCTCGGCCTGGGGGGTGCGCTGGCGGGGCCGGCTGCGGCGCAGAACGAAGGCGTCGAGGTGGGCAAGAACTCCGGGTTCAGCAAGCTGGTGTCGGCCGAACGGGTGGAGCAAGCCGCCGCGCAGCAGTTCGTGCAGATGCAGAACCAGGCCCGCCAGCAGCGCGCGCTGGCGCCGGACAGCCATCCGCAGCTGGTGCGGCTGCGCTATATCGCCAAGCGGCTGATTCCCTTCACCTTCAAGTGGAACCCGCGCGCCGAAAAGTGGCGCTGGGAGGTGATCCTGCTCGGCGGTAACCAGATCAACGCCTTCTGCATGCCCGGCGGCAAGATCGCCTTCTTCTGGGGCATCCTGTCGCGGCTGCAGCTCGACGACGACGAGGTGGCCATGATCATGGGCCACGAGATGGCGCACGCGCTGCGCGAACATGCACGCGAACGCATGGGCAAATCCTTCGCCACGCGCGGCGCACTCGAGCTGGGTTCGGCACTGCTCGGCCTGGGCGACACCGGCCGGCTGCTGGCCGGCATGGGCGAGCAGATGCTGAGCCTGGTGTTCAGCCGCGACGACGAATCCGAGGCCGACCTGGTGGGCATGGAGCTGGCCGCCCGCGCCGGCTACAACCCGGCCGCCGGCGTCACGCTTTGGCAGAAGATGGGCTCGGTGAGCAAGGGTGCGCCACCGGAGTTCCTGTCCACCCACCCGTCGGGGCCGACCCGCATCAAGGACATCGAGGCCAACCTGCCCAAGGTGGAACGGCTGTACGCGCGTGCGCCACGGCCTGAGCGGCGTTTCCCGCCAGCGGCGCCACCGGCGCCTGCGCAAGGCGGCGGCACGCGGCCCTGAATAAAGGGATCCGGGGCAGCCGGGTGGGTGCGTTACCAGCGCGCCGGCAATGGCCGCGGCAGGATCATCAGCGGCCCGCGCTGCAGGATATAGCCGCCGCTGAGTAGATCCTTCAGCAGCCGGCTCACCATCTCGCGCGAGCAGCCCAGACGGTTGGCCATCTCCTGCTGTGTCAGCCGTTCTTCGATGAGACGCGTACCGTCGCGCTGGCCCACGGCCAGCGAGTTCAGCAACAGCACCAGCCGTCCGTAGGCATCGTTCAGCGCCAGTTGCTTGGCGCTGAGCGTGGCCGCACGCGCTCGCCGGATGACCTTGGCGATCAGCTCGAAGGCGAAGGCCGGGTGTTCGGCAATGTGGCGCTCGAGCGTGCTGCGCGTGAGCACGGCGCACACGCTGGCCTCGAGCGTGATCACGCTGGCCGAGCGCGGCCCGCCATCCAGGCTCATCTCGCCCAGGTATTCGCCCGGGCCATACACGCCGTAGGTGATCTCGCGGCCCTTGTCGCCCACCGAGAAGCTGCGCAGCCGCCCGCTGAGAATGAGGTACAGCGTGTCGCCGTAGTCCCCCTCTTCGATGAGCAGCGTGTGCTTGCGATAGCGGCGAATCTCACCGCGCCGCGCCAGGGTGCGCAACGACGCACTCATGGCGGGCTTTTCGATCAGTTCGAGCGGGATCGGCGGGTTGTGCATGGCGCATGTGGGCGCCATGGCGAAGGGGTTGGTGCTCGCGGCGCGGAGTGCATGGTAGCCGGCCTGCGCCGCCGAACTTGCAGCAGCCCAGCAAACCTCAGGCCGCCAGCGCGTGCGTTGCGGTCCCGAAATCGCCGCCTATGGCGCGCAGCGCGCCCACCAGGGGCGGCAGCACCGCCACCTGCCGCACGAGCGCGCCGATGCTGTCGGAATGGGTCTTGGCACGGATGCTGCCGATCTGCGAGCGGATCGTGGAAATGCCCACACCGTGGCGCTCGGCGATGTCGCTCGGCTGCATGCCTTCGCTCAAGGCCTCGAGCACGCGCGTCTCGGCCTGTGTCAGGCCCTGGCTGCGTGCAAACCACTGCACCGAGAGTTCGCCGCACACCTGCCGCTTGCCCATCGACAGCTGGATGGCCGTGCGGCCGTTTGCACCGGCATGGCTCAGCGGCACCACCGACACGGCCACGCGGTGGCCGGTGTCACCGAGCATGATCAGGCGGCGCAGCCCGCGCTGTCCGGCGCCGTGCAAGGCCTGCTGCAGCAGCAACAGGTCGCGGGCGTGGCGTGCACGCAGTTCGCGGCCGAGCAGCTGCAACGGATGCTGCTCGTCGAGCTCCGCGCGCGCGGTGTGGTTGATGTGCAGCACTTCGGCGTCCTCGCCAAGCAGCAGCACGCCGTAGTCGATCTCGTCGAGCATCAGCTCGTACCAGCGTGCCGACTGCCAAGCGCGATCGCGTCTTTCGGGGCCGGCATAACCGCTGCAGCCTGTGCCGGCGCGGCTGCGTATCGCGATGAAGCCGCTGGTCTGCGTGTACATGCTATCCATGGCGAAGCCCTCTTTCTGTTGACGGCTGGCGCAGAAAGTGCCGCCAACCGGTGCAGGAAGACTAGGCCCCTGCCCGGGGCGCATGGTGTGAATCTGCGCAGGCTGCCTTGCGACTTATTCACATCGCACGGCACCGCGGCCCGGCCATCCATGCCTGCGCTGCGCGCGCCAAACGCTGGGTGAGGTGCCGCACCGGCGCAGCATCGCACGGGTCAGGGTGACACGTTCTGCCCGCGAGCGTCACCGCTTGTATTTCGACGGGCGCAGCAGGCAAGTATTTGAGCGTTGGCTGTGCCCCGCATGCAGCAGGTGGCGCAAAGGCGTTTGGCCGCCGCGCTGAATCAGACCCCGGCGCTCTCGATCTCGCCGTAGGCGTGGTTGAGCCACAGCTTCAGCCGTTGCCGCTCCATCAGCCCCAGCTTGGTGCCGTTCGCGTTGGCGGCGTTCTTGGCGGCCCAGAAGCTGCTGTTGCCGGCGTCGATCTTCTGCACCACGGCGTCGTGCAGCCGCCGGATGCTCACGACCTTGGCGCCCAGGCCGCGCGCGCGCTCCAGCTCGCCCGATTCTTCGAGCTGCGTGAAGTCGTCGCCGCGCAACTGGTTGCGCACCAACACGTATTGCAGGCGGTGCCCGAAGCGATCGAGAAGCTTCTTCAGCAGGTCCACCGAGTCGCGGCCAGAGTCCATCACGTGCCAGTAGTGGAGGGCCAGACCGGACACGTCGGCCAGATCGAGCACGCCGGACTCGTCCATCCACCTGGCCAGCGGCTCGTGGGTCTGCGCCGCCAGGTCCACCAGCACGCGGCGGCCCGGCTGCTCGATGCTGGATTCGATGATCGTGTCGAGCGCCTCGTAGCGGTCCACCAGCACCGGCGAAGCGTAACCCGCATAAAAGCGCATCAGCGAGCCGTGCGATCGATCGGTGTCGAAACCCAGGAAAGGGATGTCGTGGTCGATGAAGTACTGCGCCAAAAGCCGCGATACCAGCGACTTGCCGACACCGCCCTTCTCGCCGCCGACCAGGTGCACATGGGCCTGTGCATTCGCTTCCAGCGTGGGAATCTGCGTCATGGAGGGGTTCCGTTGAATAAGCCGAATGGTGCGCGCATGTCTGCGCGGCGGTGCATGCATTGCATTGTCCACCGGCCCACAGGCAGCGCGCCAGCGCCAGCCTGTCCCGCCGGTGCATGGGGCGGGCGCTACGCCAGCACGCGCAGCAGCCAGCGGTTCAGCTCGACGATCTCCTCGGCGCAGACCGAGTGCGGCATCGGGTACTCGTGCCAGTCCACCGCATAACCCAGCGCTCGCAACGCGTCGCGAGACGCCAGCGCGCGATCGATGCCGATCATCGGGTCGTCGCTGCCATGCGCCAGGAAGATCGGCACTTCGGCATTGGCGGGCGTGCGCTCGGCAGCGGTCTGGGCCGCCAGCGGCAGGTAGCCCGACAGGCCGACCAGGCCGGCCAGGCGCTCGGCGTGGCGCAGCCCCGTCATCAGCGTCATCGCGCAGCCCTGCGAAAAACCCATCAGCACGATGCGCGATGCCGGCATGCCGCGCACGACTTCGCGCGCGATCAGCGCCTCGATCTCGGCCTGCGACTGGCGCAGCCCGGTTTCATCCTCGCCCCGCAACTGCGGCGTGCCGGCGATGTCGAACCAGGCGCGCATGACGTAGCCGCCGTTCATCGTCACCGGGCGCTGCGGGGCGTGCGGGAAGACGAAACGCGCACCGCCCACGCCCGACAGCTCCAGCTCCTGGGCGATCGGCACGAAATCATGGCCGTCGGCGCCCAGCCCGTGCAGCACGATGAGGCTGGCGCCGGGCGTGTCGGTGGTCTGCAGTTCGATGCATTCGAGGGCCATGCGGGGCTTTCGGAAGAGGGCCTGGGGATGAGCGGCGCCGCGCGCGCCGCTGCCTTTGCCGGCCGCACCACGCCTTGCGACGCGCTGCTTCAGTGCGGGCTGTTCGTGTAGCGCGCGACGATAGCGGCAAACTGCTTTGGCCAGGCGGCCAGCGCCGTCTCGTCGCCCTTGAACACGCTGTTCAGGAAGGCCAGCGACAGCTCGCGCGTGGCCTCTTTGACCTGCGGGTTGAGCAGCGCGCCGCCGGTGCCTGCGCGGTCGGTGAACATGCTGTGCGAGCCGCCTTCGAACACCGCCAGCGTCTTGCGTGCACTGCCCGTGGCATCGAACACCGCCACGCGGTCCGCGACGCCGGAGTAGTAGCCGGGAATGCGGATGATGTCTTCGGTGGCGGTGACGTGCAGGCTGGGCACGCTGATCGCACCGAGGATGCGCTCGGGCGCGGCTTCGCCGTAGAACGGCGGCGCGGACAGCACGATCGCGGCCCTGATGCGCGCATCGCGCAGCTCCTTGCGCTGGCCATTGCGCTGCACCACCGCGCCCGAGGCCAGCAGCGCCGTGTTCGCGCCGTAGGAGTGGCCGGCGGCAACGATGCGCTGGCCGTCCAGGCGCGGTGCCAGTTCGCTCTTCAGCAGCTGGTCGAGCGCGAAGCTCAGGTCCTGAACGCGCGCCACGGCTTCGCCATCCTGCGCCGCGGACTGCAGCCTGCCGACCAGGCCGAAGGGGCTGCCGGACCAGACGCTGCGGTCGCTGCCTACATGTTGCAGATGCAGGCTGGCATAACCCTGGCTGGCCCAGTAGCGGCCGAGATAGCTGTAACCGCTGCGCGAGCCGCCGATGCCGTGCGAGAAGACCACCAGCGGCACTGGCTTGTCGGCCGCGGCCGCGTCGGGCAGGTAAAGGCGCACCGGCACGGCGCGGTTGCGCGACGCGTCCAGCCATTCGAGGTCGCGCGTGCCGTATCCAACGCTCAGCGGTGCCAGCTGGTCGGCCGCCCCCGGCCCGGAGGGGCGGTCCTCGTCGGCGCGTGTCGGCGTCGCGGCCAGCAGCAAGGGCAGCGCCAGCAGCGCCAGGCCGACGTGCACCCGCCAGCCGGTGCGGGCCCGCGGGCCAGTGGGTCGGGCGTTCGTGGCCGAAGTCTTGTGCTCAGTCATGTTCGATCCCCTCAGTGCATGTCGGCCGGGCCCGCCGCGGCAGCTCCCGCGCTCGTCACCGCCGGCGGTGGCGGCGGCTTGCGCCGCATCCAGCCCTGCATCTTGAGCACCGCATCGTCGACATAGGTGAAAAGCACCGGGATCACCAGCAGGCTCAGGAAGGTGGACGTGATCAGCCCACCGATGACGACGATGGCCATCGGCGAGCGGAAGCTCGGGTCCACGCCCCAGCCCAGTGCGATCGGCAGCATGCCCGCGCCCATGGCGATGGTGGTCATGACGATCGGCCGGGCGCGCTTGTGGCAGGCGTCGAGCAGCGCATCCATGCGCGTCATGCCACGATCGCGCCGCGCCATGATGGCGTACTCCACCAGCAGGATCGAGTTCTTGGTGGCGATGCCCATGAGCATGATCAAGCCGATCATCGACGGCATGGAGATCGCCGTCTGCGTGATGTACAGCGCCAGGAATGCACCCGGGATCGACAGCACCAGCGCCGCCAGGATCGTCACCGGCTGCACGAAATCCTTGAACAGCAGCACCAGCACGATATAGATGCACAACACGCCGGTGAGCATGGCCAGGCCGAAGCTGGCGAACAGCTCGGCCATGGCCTCGGCGTCGCCGATGGTGGTCTGCGTCACGCCGGGCGGCAGGTTCAGCAGGCTGGGCAGTGCCAGCGCGGCCTTTTCCACCGCGCCCAGCGGCTGCTGATTCAGCTCGATCTCGAAGTTGATGTTGCGCGCGCGGTCGTAGCGGTCGATCTGCGCCGGCCCGCTGTCGATGCTCAAGTTGGCCACGTTGCCTAAGCTCACCGGGCCGTGGGTGCCGGGCACGGCCAGGCGCGACAGCAGCTCGAGATCGGTGCGCGCGTCGGCGTTCAGCTTCACCACCACCGGCACCTGGCGCTGCGACAGGTTCAGCTTGGCCAGGCTCTGGTCGTAGTCGCCGGCGGTGGCGATGCGCAACGTGTCGGCTATTGCCGCCGAGGTCACGCCCAGGTCGGCGGCCTTGGCGAAGTCCGGCCGCACGATGAGCTCGGGGCGCACCAGGCTGGAGGTGGAGGTGACGTTGCCGATGCCGGGGATGGTGCGCAGCTCGCGCTCGACCTGGCGCGCGTGTTCCGCCAGCACGCGGCCGTCCTCGCCGGCCAGCACCAGCACGTACTTCTCCGACGAGCCGCCGAAGCCGACCTTGACGCGCGCGCCGGGCAGCACCTCGAGCTGCTTGCGCAGGTCGGCCTCGATGTCCTGCTTGCTCACGCCGCGGCGCTCCTGGCGAGGTGTCATGTTGATCGTCAGCGTGGCGCTGCGCACCTCGGCCGCGCCCTGCGCGGCAAAGGGGTCGCCGCCGGCGCTGCCGCCGCCAATGGCGGTGTAGACCAGTTTGACGTGCGGGTTCTTCTGCACCAACTCGCGCGCTGCTTCAGCCGCGGCGAAGGTCTGCTTCAAGGTGGCGCCGGGCGGCAACGATATCGACACCTGGGTCTGCGACAGGTCATCCGGCGGGATGAAGCCCGTGGGCAGCAGCGGCACCAGCATCAGCGAGCCCACCAGGAACACGGCCGCCGCCAGCGTGGTCTTGATGCGGTGCTTCAGGCACCACTGCGCCCAACACATGTAGTGCGTCATCCAGCCCGGCTCGCGGTGCTCCTTCTTCGGCCGGCGCAGGATGTAGGCGGCCATCATCGGTGTCAGCATGCGGGCCACCACCAGCGAGAAGAACACCGCGATGGCCGCGGTCCAGCCGAACTGCACGAAGAACTTGCCCGCCACGCCGCTCATGAAGGCGGTGGGCAGGAACACCGCGATCAGCGTGAAGGTGGTGGCGATGACCGCCAGGCCGATCTCGTCGGCCGCCTCCATGGCGGCCTGGAACGGCGTCTTGTAAACAATGGGCCCCGAGGGCACGGCTTCGCCGAGCCCGCCCCCCGAGGGGGAATGCCCGCCTTGGGGCGGCCCGGCGGCGGGCATGCGCAGGTGGCGCATGATGTTCTCGATCTCGACGATGGCGTCGTCCACCAGGATGCCTACCACCAGCGACAGCGACAGCAGCGTGACCACGTTGATGGTGAAGCCGAACAGGTACATCACGCCGAAGGCCGGGATCACCGACAGCGGCAGTGCCGTGGCCGCCACCAGCGTGGCGCGCCAGTCGCGCAGGAACAGCCACACCACCAGCACCGCCAGCACCGCGCCTTCGTACATCAGCAGCATCGAGCCGTCGTAGCCCTCCTGGACCGGATCGACGAAGTTGAAGGCCTCGGTGAACACCACCTCGGGGTGCGCGGCCTTGAGCTTCTCGAGCTGGGCGCGCACGCCGGCAGCCACGTCGACCTCGCCCGCGCCGCGGCTGCGCGTGATTTCGAAGCCGACCACCGGCTTGCCGTCGAGCAGCGCGGCGGAGCGCTTTTCGCCGACCGTGTCGAGCACGGTGGCCACCTGGTCGAGGCGGATGCGGCGGCCGTCGCTGAGGGCGATTTCCATGCGCGCCAGTTCTTCGGCCGACTGCACCGTGGCGATGGTGCGCACCGATTGTTCGGCGCCGCCCAGGTCGGTGCGCCCGCCCGAGGCCTCTTGCTGGATCTGCCGCAGCTGGCGCGAGATGTCGGAGGCGGTGGCGTTCAGCGCCTGCAGCTTGGCCGGATCGAGCTCCACGCGGATCTCGCGCGTGACACCGCCGACGCGCGCCACTGCACCCACGCCGCGCACGCTGAGCATCGACTTGGTGATGTCGTTGTCGACGAACCAGCTCAGCGCCTCCTCGTCCATGCGGGTCGACGCCACCGTATAGGTCAGGATCGGCAAGCCCGACAGCTCCACCTTGGTGACCTGCGGGTCGCGCAGGTCGCCAGGCAGGTCGGAGCGGATGCGCGAGACCGCGTCGCGCACATCGTCCAGCGCGTCCTGGGTGGCCTTTTCCAGCCGGAACTCCACCGTGATGGTGGCCACGCCGTCCTGCACCTTGGTGTAGATGTGCTTGACGCCTTGCAAGGTGGCGACCGAGTTCTCGATCTTGCGCGCCACCTCGGTTTCCATCTGCGCCGGCGACGCGCCTGGCAGCGATGCCGTCACCGTCACCGTAGGCAGTTCGATGTCCGGGAAGTTCTGGATCTTCATCGCCTGGAAGCCCATCAGGCCCACCAGGGTGAGCATGATGAACAGCAAAATCGCGGGCGTGGGGTTGCGGATCGACCAAGCGGAGACGTTCATGGCGATGCCTTACTTGATCGCGGTGACTGGCTTGGCAGCGGCCTGGGCGGCCGGCGCGGGGCCGTCGACCACGCGCACCGTGTCGCCGTCGCTGAGGAAGCCGCCGCCGGAAGCGACCACGCGTGCATTCGCATCCAGCCCGCCGGTGATCTCGATGCGCTCGCCGACGCGGCGCCCCACCGTGACCTTGGTTTCGATGACCTTGGAGTCGGGGCCGACGCGCAGCACGTAGCTGAAGCCGTCGCGCAATTGCACCGCGCTTTGTGGCAGCGTCAGCCCCTGGCCGGTGCCGATGTCGAAATCACCGCGCGCGAACATGCCGGCGCGCGCGTCGGCGGACGGCGCCAGGTCGACATAGACGATGCCGTTGCGCGTGAGCGGGTCGACGGTGGGCGCCACCATGCGCACCTTGCCGTGGATGGGTGCGCCGCCCGAGGTGACGCGTGCCGCCATGCCCGGCTTGATGCGTGCCAGGTCGGCCGCGGCCACGTCGGCGCGCCACTCCAGCCGGCCCTGGCGGATCATGCGGAACAGCTCGGAGCCGGCGGGCAGCACCGCGCCCACCGTGGCGCTGCGTGCCGAGATCACACCGTCGTCGGGCGCCAGCACCCGCGTCTGGCGCAGCCGCAGCGCCTGCACGTTGGCCTGCGCGCGCTGTGCGTCCAGCCGCGCCTGCGCGGTGCGCTCGGCCGTCAGGTACTGGTTGATCTGCTGGTCGCTCAGCGCGCCGCTGG
>DASQFA010000174.1:0-2546 GCA_035633375.1 Rubrivivax sp. | reverse complement strand
GCGGCGGCGCGCCGAGGTGTCTGCCTTGTCCGCAACACGCGCTGACGGTCGCAGTCCGCCGACGGCATCCCCAGCGCTTCTGCAAGTGCCCGTCCTGCACTGCCTGGTCAGACGCTGGATCAGGTTCTCGGCCGGCGAGGAATGCCCGGCTGAAAGAAACCAATTCATCGCCCGATAGGAAATTGGAATCGACCGCGTCAGCCGATGGCTGAGCGCGGGCGGCAAGCCAGCCTTGTCACCTTCCGCACGGGTAGGAAGGGAGGATAGACTCAAACGCCGCAGCGCCTGTTTCGGCGCATGCCGGCTGAGCGCAATCTCAGCCATGGCGTGCCATCTGTGTTCCTTCTCAACCCAGCAAGGAAACCCATCACCATGATGAAGAAGAGCCTGATTTCCGCAGCGGCCGCCGTCCTCGCCGCCCTGCTCGCCAGCGCCTGCTCAAAGGCACCGGATGCTCCCGTGCCCGTGGCCGCACCGGCTGCATCGGCCGCGGTCGTCGTGCGCGCACCGATCACGTTGGCCGAGGTCAACGCAGCCCAGCAGGGCTGGTGCGACGCGCTGATCAGCATCGCCAAGGCGCATGCCGAGGGCGGCGACTACAAGGCCATCGCCACCGCCGTGCTGTCGAATGTCTACAACTACGACAACGGCATCGTGCTGTTCAACCCGACCCTGACCTTCGGCGCGCAGAACTTCCGGCTCGACAAGGACAGCGCCGCAGCCTACTTCATCGGCGGCAACCCCAAGTTTCCCAATGACAGCGGCTTCGCGCTCAAGCCCTGGGTCAATTGCAGCTACACCAATGCCGGCAATAACGAAGGCGTGCTGATCGAGGGCGAGATCGCCATGGCCATGGGTAATGTGACCCTGATCGACGCCAAGGGCGCGCAGACCACGGTGGACAAGTTCTTCGCCTTCAAGCGCGGCGCAGACGGCAAGCTCAAGATCATCGTCCACAAGTCGTCGCTGCCGTTCGCACCGACCTGATGCACGGGCCTGAGCCCGCATGTGACGTTGCGGCACCATCAAAGTCTATTCCTGACCTGTCGCAGCCGTGGTTCATGTCCACCGTTCGCTCAACTCGTGGACGGCGGATGCCGATCGTCCTGTGCCGGCCGGCGCCCAGCGGCGATGCGTTCGAGCACGCAGTGCGGCGATCGCCGAGGTCAGCGCCCCGCCCTTGACCCCCTGCACCAGGAAGCCGACGGTCGGCGCGATGGCGAGCTTGGTCGCTTGCGACAACACGATGTAGCGAAGTTGCTCGCTGGCGCGAGGCGGCGCAAAGGGCGGCACCGTAGGCGCGGAGACCGCATTGCGGGAGGCGCGCCGATGCAAGGCAGTGGATCGTGCGCGGCCGCTTCTCGACACGGGCACGCATCCGTAGTCGACTATCAATGCAGATTGAAACTTGAAACTTCAATCTGTAACAATGATCGTCCGTGAAGCCGAAACTACCGCGCGCCGACTGGCGGCCGGCTTTCCGGTGGTGGCCATCACGGGCCCGCGCCAATCGGGCAAGACCACGCTGGCGCACGCCGTCTTCGCCGACAAGCCCTACCTCACGCTCGAAGACCCCGACGAACGTGCGCTCGCCGACGCCGATCCGCGCGCCTTCCTGGCCCGCCTGGGTGGGGGGGCGGTGATCGACGAGGCGCAGCGCTGCCCCGAGCTGTTTTCCTACCTGCAAGGCGTGGTCGATACGCGCCAGCGCAAGGGCGAGTTCGTGCTCACCGGGTCGCAGCAGTTCGGGCTGATGTCGGGCATCGGCCAGTCGCTGGCAGGCCGGGTCGCGCTGCTGCAGTTGTTACCGCTGTCCCTGGCCGAACTGCACGGTGCCGGCCTTGCACCGGCGGGCATCGACGGCCTGCTCTGGCGCGGCGGCTACCCCGCGCTTTACGGCGGCGGGCCACAGCCCGGCGACTGGTTGCCCAACCACGTGGCCACCTATGTCGAGCGTGACGTGCGCCAGTTGCTTGCGGTGCGCGACCTGTCGCAGTTCCAGCGCTTCGTGGCGATGTGCGCCGCGCGCAGCGGGCAGTTGCTGAACCTGTCTTCGCTGGCGGCCGACTGCGGCATCACGCACGTCACCGCGCGCGGGTGGCTGACCGTGCTGGAGGCGAGCTACCTGGTGCGCCTGCTGCCGCCGTACCACGTCAACTACGGCAAGCGCCTCGTCAAGACGCCCAAGCTGTACTTCCTGGATACGGCGTTGGCCGCTTGGCTGCTGGGCGTGCGCGATGCCGCCACGCTGGCCACGCATGCAATGCGCGGCGCCCTGTTCGAGACCTGGGTGCTCGGTGAAATCCTCAAGCACGAGTTCAACCGCGGCCGGCGCACCGAGCTGTGGTTCTGGCGCGACCACATCGGCCACGAGGTCGATCTGCTGCTGCCGGCAGGCTCGAAACTGCAGCCGGTGGAAGTCAAGTCGGGCACCACCTTCGCCGCCGACTGGCTGCGCTCGCCGCAGCGCTGGGCCGCCTTGGCCGGGGCCGACGCGCTGCCACCGATCATCGTCTACGGCGGCGATGTCAGCTTCGAGCGCGAAG
>DASQFA010000173.1:0-2361 GCA_035633375.1 Rubrivivax sp. | reverse complement strand
CCGGTGTTCGGTTACTTGACTCTGGCCTACGGCCTTAGCCCAACTTCCACAGTTCACGGGTGTGAATCTCGCCAAATCAATAAGTTAAGGTCAGAGGTTGGCACTACATTTGTGGTGTTGCGGGCGGCTTCAGTCGCTGGGGTAATTCCAGGCCGAGGTGCTGCAGCAGGATTTGCTGCTCGCGCTCAGGCCGAACGACACAGCGGATGCGCAGCTCGCGGCTGGATGTATCCGCGAGCGGCAACACGACATCGGCGGCGTGAATGCGCGAGAGTTCGGTGAGGATCGTTCGCGGCGAATGACCGAGACCCGCACGCGCTTGCCACTGCTGGAGCGTCTTCCACAGCGCGTAGCCGATAAAGCAGATCAGGATGTGCGCTTTGATGCGTTCGGCCTTGTGGTGCCAGATCGGGCGCATCGCCAGGTCGGACTTGTGGACGCGGAAGGCGGCTTCGGCCTCAGTGAGTTGGATATAGGTTCGCCACAGCGCTTCGTCGGTCCATTCTGCGATGTTGCTGCGAAGGATGTACACGCCTTCGGTAAGGCGCGCCCAGTCGACCCAGTCGGGACGGTAAGTGCGGCGCAGCCGAATCCCCGATGGATGTGAATGGTCATCGATGACCGAGATCGAGAAGGCGCCGGCAGTGCGGCTGTTTCGCTCCAGCAGCCGCCCGATCTGGCGCTCGATCGCACCCC
The DNA here is from genome assembly GCA_035633375.1 of Rubrivivax sp. Taxonomy (GTDB): domain Bacteria; phylum Pseudomonadota; class Gammaproteobacteria; order Burkholderiales; family Burkholderiaceae_C; genus Rubrivivax. The sequence continues at coordinate 1,665 of DASQFA010000173.1, read as the reverse complement.
GGTCGAGCACCTTGGTGCTCTTCGCGATCCGCCGCTCGAGGCTGTCCAGACTCGCCTCAATGCGCGCCTTGAACCGCTCGTGCATGGCGCGCTCCTTGTCGATGCGCGAGGCCGAGCGGCACAGCAGGAAGGTCTCGGTCGTGTCCGGACCGCGGCAGATCTTCACCTCCACATCGTCGCGCAGGTGCCGCCAGTCGGTCGTCTCTTCAATCTGCTTGAGCCAGCGCTTCAACTGCGCCTTCGGGGTGCCGATCACGTAACGCCGGCCGCTCTCATTGAGCCACGCGAGGTTATCCTCGCTCGCCATTCCCCGGTCCATGACCCACACCCGGTTCGCCTTGCCGAAGCGCGCCTCCATCGAACCGACGATCTGCTCGACCGTGGTGACATCGACCGTGTTGCCAGGAAAGATCTCGTAGCCCAGCGGCATCCCCTCGCGTGTGACCACCAACGCGATGTTCACCTGCACGCAGTCGGGACGGTGATCGCGCGAGTAGCCGCGTTTGCACAGGCTCGGATCGGCTACACCCTCGAAGTAGGTGCTCGTCACGTCATAGAGCAGCAGGTCGTAGTCGAGATCGAACAACTCCCCGAAGCGCTGCACCAGGTGGGCTTCGATTGCCTGCTTGTGCGGCAGCAATCGATCCAGGCTGCGGTAGAGCCGCTCGTCGTAGATTGCCTCAGAGCCTACCCCGAGCAGATCCTCCAGCGCCGTGGTGCGGTACCAGCGCTCTGCCACGTGCAGTTCGCTGGATGGTTCGCACAGTCGACCAATCACCAGAATCGCAATGACATCGGACCACTGCACCGCTTCACGTCCACGAGGCAACAGGGTCGCAAGCAGCTCATCGAGCTGCAGCGCCTGCCACAGCTTCAGTCCCAGCCATACCGCCCCAAAGCTTCTCGAGCGTTCCAGGCGCACCGCATCGAGGCGAACCTTGACCGGTTCTCGAGATACCTCCGCGTCGAACAGCGAGCGTTGCGCATTTTCGCTCCCTCGCCCTGTCATCTCCCGGGCAAGCAGCCTCGCGCGGGCTCGACCCTCGGCGTCAAGCTCGCCCAACTGCGCCACCGTCTCCTGCACTACCTTGCGCCCGCGACGAACCGAACGCACCAAGCGCCAGTACACGTGGGTCTTGCCGTCTTTGCGTCGCGTGCTCGGGCGTAGGTACATGCCGCTATTGTCATCACGGCTGCCGGCCAACGACAACCCACTTGGTCGGCACTACACGCGCATTCTTCCCAAAACAGCGCTCCAAACGCCCTCGTGAATGTCGCCGCCCTACCAGCCCCCCAATAAACATGGGGTGTGGTCGATTCACCACACCCCATCGAGACACTCCAAAACCAAACCAACTGTGGAAGTTGGGCTAGGTGACGCTGTTCGGTGCGTCCCTTGCATCGAAACGTTAGCGGTCATTAAGACATGCGCCTATCGTGTTGCTGCGATGCGACCCTGGTCAGTCGCTGACCGCCGCAACCACGCCGCCAGTTTCGACCACCGGCGGCCCGCATCTCCGCTCTTGACCGCCATGGCCATGGCCTTCTTCTGCCCGATCAGGACGACGAGCTTGCGTCCTCGCGTCACCCCCGTGTAGACGAGATTGCGCTTGAGCATCATGTAGTGCTGCATGGTGAGCGGGATGACCACCGCCGGGTACTCGC
>DASQFA010000172.1:0-1586 GCA_035633375.1 Rubrivivax sp. | reverse complement strand
GCCGACGACGAAGCTGCCGCGCAGCGTCTCGGGCAGCGGCAGCGCGATCTGCTGCGGCCCCCAGACGACCTTGATCAGCTCCTCGCCGACGATCATGCCGCCCATGGTGATGAGGATCTGCTTCAGGTGCTGGCCGTAGACCGGGCGCACGATGATGCGTTCGAAGGCCAGCCCCAGCACGCCAGCAGCGACCATCGCGGCCCCCATCGCCGCGGCCACCGCCACCAGGTTGCGCGCCACCGAATCGGCGGTGCTCCAGTCGGCCATGCCGCCCATCACGCTGGTGGCGACGAAGGCGCCGAGCGCGATGAACACGCCGTGGCCAAAGTTGAGCACGTCCATCAGGCCGAAGATCAGCGTCAGGCCCGAGGCGATGATGAAGATGATCAAGCCCATCGCCAGCCCGGCCACGCTGAGCGTGACCCAGGTGGATGACGAGCCGATAAGCGGCCAGCCGGCCAGCAGCACCGCGAACAGCAGCGCGATCGGCTTCCAGTCGAACTCGGCCTTCGGGACCTGGAGCCCCTCGGCCGCCGCGCGCACGCGGGCCGGCTTGGCAACGGCCCGGCGCTCGGCACGCGGCGCGCTGTCGCTCATGGGTGGGCTCCCAGTGAAAGGCCCAGCAGGCGTTGCTGCATCTGATCGTCCGCGGCCAGTTCGGCCATCGTGCCGGCATGCACCACGCGGCCGTTGTCCATCACCGCCACAAAGTCGCCCAGCGCCTTGGCCATCTGGAAGTTCTGCTCGACCAGCAGGATGGTGGTGCTCTGCGCCTTGAGCTGGCGGAAGGCGTCGATCAGGTTGTTGATGATCGACGGCGCCAGGCCCTTGCTCGGCTCGTCGATCAGCAGCAGCTCGCGCGGCTCGACGATGGCGCGCGCCACCGCCAGCATCTGCTTCTGCCCGCCCGACAGCTTGCCGGCCGGGTAGAGCCAGAACTTCTTCAATGCCGGGAACAGGCCGAAGACCCACTCCAGCCGCGTCGTGTCCAGTTCCTCGGCACGGCGCGCGGCGCGGGCGGCCAGCAGCATGTTGTCCTTCACCGACAGGTCGGTGAAGATGCCCATCGATTCGGGCACGTAGGCGATGCCGAGCTGGGCGATCTCGGGCGTGCTCAGCTGGCCGCCTTGGCCGCCGATCGGGCGGCCCTTGAACTGCACCGAACCCTTCGAGGCGGCCCACAGACCCATGACCGTGCGCAGCGTCGTCGTCTTGCCGGCACCGTTGCGGCCGAGCAGCATCGTCACCTGGCCGGCCGGCACCGCGAGGTCCACGCCATGCAGGATGTGATACGCCCCAATGTGCGTGTGCACATCGCGCAGCTCGAGGAGCTTGTCCGTCATGCCGGGAGCCTCCCCGCCTGGCGGGGAGGGGCGGGGGGAGAGGTGCTGTCATGTTCGACCGGCGCGACTGCCTCGGTGGCAGCGCCACCGAGGTAGGCCTGCTGCACCACCGGCGAGGCAATCACCGCGGCCGGCTCACCGTCGGCCACCAGCCTTCCGTTGTGCAGCACGATGATGCGGTCGGCCAGTTCGCTGACCACGTCCATCTTGTGCTCCACCAGCAGGATCAGCCGGTCCTTGCGC
>DASQFA010000171.1:0-2993 GCA_035633375.1 Rubrivivax sp. | reverse complement strand
ATCAAGTGGTGCGCCGGCCTGACGCAGGAAGAGCGTGAGCCCGCTCCAATGGTTGAGCATGTAGCGCAGCGCCCCACCCAGGCCGGAGTTGGGTTCGATCAGACGCTTGTCAAATTGCTCGGTCATCCAGCGGTGCAGGCCTTGCATCGGTGGGTCGCTGTGGGCCTGGTGATGCTCCAGGCGCTGCTGGGCAGACATCTTCTCGTCGCGGCAGTGCGCATCCATGGCGTAGACATGGGCAAGGACTTCGATCACATGGCGGCATTGCTGCGGAAAGTGCTCGAAGATGTCGACGAACATCCGCCGGCCGTGGGAAAGGCACTTTGCAATGATCGTCTTGAACACGCTGACGAAGTTGCACGCGAGCGCGTCGCTCATCTGGGTCGGTGGGCCCAACTCGCGGGCCCGCAGCGCCAGGATATCGTCCAGGTTCTGCCCGGCGTGCTTGTGGCCGGTGAAATACAGCGCCACCTTGCGCCCCTGCGGCAAAACGGCGACGAAGCCCGACGTGTTGATGGCCTTTGCCTCGGGTGTCTTGCCGGCGGCCTCGAGCTTGTTGCGCAGAACCTGCAGCGCCAGGATCTGCGCCGTGGTGTCGTCCAGGTGAATCAACGGGGCCTGTGCGGACTGGCGGATCAGCTCCTCGCGCATCGCGCGCGGGGCCGGCACGGCATCGCAGACGATCTGCCACTGCGTGGCGTCGGGCAGCGGCACGTTCAGGCTGCGCTGCAGAGCTTCGAGGCGGAAGAACGGCATGCCGGCGCCGTAGCGAAGAATGGCCAGCATGCTCGCGCAGCTGTGGTCGTACTTCGGTGCGCTCAAGCCCCCGGGCATGGGGGCGGTGAAGGTCGCGTCGCATAGACGGCACCGCAGCCGTCCCAGCTCGTAGACCGTGGCGACCAGCGGCGGTTGGGCAATCACCTTGACGATGGTCCTGGGCGGCGTGTGGTAGACCTTGCCATCCGTGCACTCGGGGCATACGTCGCCCGATTGCAGCTCGCCCACACCGACCTTGACGACGGGCGCGTCGCGATAGGCCTGTGCGCCGATGCGACCGTGCCCGGGCTTGGCCTTGGCCTTCGGCTTGGCTGGCTCGCCCTCGGCGATCGCACTGTGTCGATGAATCACCGGCCACCGGCGGTTCGCCGCTCGCAGCCTTGTCCTTGAGTACGTTGCCTTTGCTCTCCGTGCTCGCGCCGAACAGCATCTTGCGAAAGCGTCTGAGCGACGTCCTCGCATTCTGCAAGGCCAGCATCACGCAGATGAAGGTGCCAAGCACTCCTTCGAGCAGAAGGTACTCCTGCGCCGTCAACGTCGCCTTGACCTTCGCCAGAAGATCATCGAGCTGTGCCTGGGTCGCGTTGAGGACCTCGGGTGGCGTCATGCAGCGATGGGCAACTCGGCCGGCACCAGCTGCGATAGTCGCTCGCGAAAGTCCTTGACCAGCGGGTAGCCCAACACCTCCTTGATCGGGCGATTGGCCTTGTGCGCGCGGTCGTCCTTGCCGCGTCCCGTCGTCACCCCCAGGACCTTCCAGTTGGCCGCCCGGTAGCAAGTGCCACGAAAGCGCTGCGGATCGATGAAGGTCTCCAGATAGTAGATCGGGTGCGCGTACACGCGCTGCCAGTCGGCCGACAGCATTCGCGCCATACGCCCCAGAATGTGCGACGCCAGATGCGGGACCGTGACCCAAGGAAGAACCAAGAAGCGCGAGTTGTAGGCAAGCAGTCCGATGTTGGCCAACCGCGCCTTGGGCTCCCAGCCGATGAACCGGTCGCGGCTGCCCAGATGACGTGGGGCCGAGGACCACGCCACACAGGCCAACGGCCGTCCCTGGGCGTACACCAGGTACTTCAGGTGTTCACCCACCGGCTGCGTGTAGCCCAGATAGTGGTGGTGCTGGAGCAGGCTGTTGAACAAGGCCTCCTCGGGCGTGCGCCGCACCTGGCGCACCTCCAGCGGCCCGAGCTCGGCAAAACTCACCTGCAGCGGCGCCTCGTCAACGCCGACGAGCACGGGTCGGCTGCGCTCGACCATCGGATTGCGAATCACGCGGCGCACAGCAGGCAGCACGATCAGGCCCTGGCGATGCAGCATGAGCATCAAGCCCCGGCACACCATGTCGCGCAGTGCGCCATTGGCCTGCACCCAGTTCCAGGCTCGGCACAGCTTCACGGATAGAGCCCGTCGGCTCGACCCGGGGTGCTCGGCGATGAGCTGGCGAATGAAGACGAGGTCGTCGTCGATGATGACGCGGTGTCGGTAGCTCAGCGGTCTCTGCATGCGCCGCAGACTAGACGAGATGCGCTTGGAACGCAAGCCCCCCAACGAAGATTAAATCGTCACCAACCGTCGCTAGCAGCAACTTCCGCCCAGTTCAAGCATGTCTGCTGGTGGGACACACTGCAGCCGCGGTGGCGACATAGCCGGCGTCGATCGACAGCTGCAGCAACACGCGGTCGGCAATCAGGTGGATGCGGCGCGGGATGCCCTGGCTGCGGCAGTGGATGGCATCGGTCGCGGCGCGGTCGAAGGCTGGCCGCCCCGTCCAGCCGGCACACCGCAGCCGGTGCAGCACGTAGTCGCGCGCTTCGGTCGCGTCGAGCGCGTGCAAGCGGCAGTGGACGACGATCGGCGGCGATAACCCGTCGCGCAACGCGGCAGCGAGCTCCGCTGGGGCCTGCTCGCCGACCAGGCACAGCTGCAGCCCTGGCGTTGCGCCGGCCGGGACGAGCCGCACGGCAAGCTGGCGCAGCGCGTCGTCGTCGAGGTGCTCCGCTGCGTCGACGACCAACAACACCCGGCCGCCGCGGGCGGTCTGGCTCGACAGCCACGCATCGAGCGCGGGCCCGGGCTGCATATCGGCATGGGCGAGGTCGAAGGCGTGTACCGCGGAGTGCAGTACACCCGCCCCGGCGACGCCGGCGGAGGCAACGATCGTGCCGACAGTCCAGCGCGAAGGGTCCAGCAACATCCGCAGGCGCTGCACGGCC
>DASQFA010000170.1:0-2441 GCA_035633375.1 Rubrivivax sp. | reverse complement strand
TCTGGGCAAGGGTGGGCGCAGCCTCTATGCGCTGGACATCACCGACCCCGCGTCGATGGTCACTGGCGGTACGCCAGCGGCAAGAGAGGCCACGCTGGCGTCGAAGGTTCTGTGGGAGTTCACCGATCCCGACCTCGGCTTCACCTTCGGCGAGCCGGCGATCGTGAAGACGCGCAAGTACGGCTGGGTCGTGATCGTCGGCTCGGGCCACAACAACGCCGATGGCCAGGGTTACTTCTTCATCGTCAACCCCCGCGATGGAAGCTTGATCAAGAAGATCGGCACCGGCGCTGGCAGCCCGGGTGACCCGGCGGGCATGGCCCACGTGCAGGCCTTTCTGCTGGACCGCACCGACGGCACCGCCGACTCGGTCTATGCGGGCGACTTGCACGGCAACCTGTGGCGGCTGGATCTCACCGACACTGGCGGCAACTACCCCGCACCGTTGAAGCTGGCCGAGCTGGCCGACGGCTCGGGCGTGCGGCTGGCGGTGACGACACGTCCCCTGATCATTGCGCAACCCGGCACCAATCGCCGCTACGTCACGGTGGGCACAGGGCGGCTGCTGCACCCCAGCGACACGGGCAGCACGCAGGCGCAGCGCTTCTTCGCCATCATCGACGGCACGGGTGCACGTTTCAACCCGGCGGCCACTCCGCCCGCCGGATTCACCTACCCGATCCAACGCACGAATCTGAGACAGCTGACGGACCTGACACAAGAGATCACGCTGGACCTGAACTCCGAAATCGGCTGGTTCGTCGATCTGGGCCAGGCCACCGGCAGTTTAGGTTGGCGCGTCATCTCCGACTCCACCTCGTTCAACGGCATCGTCGCATTCGCCGCGATGGTGCCCGCCAGCGACAGCGCCTGCGAACCCACGGGCAGCAGCCGGGTCTACGCCATCGACCTCGGCAAGGGTGTGAGCCGACTGCGGAACCCGTCCAACGCCGTGGTCGCGTACAACGACTCGCTTTTGGGTGTGGTCACCGACGTACGCTTCTTCGGCGACGGCAAAATGGGCGGAAAGCGATTCCTGATGACAGGCAGCGACACCGGCGGCGTCAATGTGCCGCCCGGCGCGTTCGTCACGCCAGTCGGCCTGCGCCGCTTGAACTGGCGCGAAGTGCCGTTGACCGACTGAGCGACTGAGCGACTGAACTTGGCCACCAAGTCCCGCAAGGGGCTTTGCGGCTACGGCTTGTCCAAGTGCATGCGGTCGTTCCAGCCGACGATCGAAAAACCTTCGGGGCTGTAGAGCAGGCGGTTGACACTCGCGTTGCCCAGCTCCCAACTGCGCGGAGCGCTCAGTTCCAGGCGCGCTGCAGCGCGGTACAGCATGTCGAGCACGCCGCCATGTGCCACCAGTGCGATCGTCTGGCCGGCATGCCCCGCCGCCAGGCGTGCCGCGGTGGCCACACACCGGGCGTAAAACGATGTCAAGGTCTCGCCACCGCCAGGGGCGAAGTCGGCATCGCGCTTGCGCCACCGCGCCGCCTCCCGTGGCCAGCGCTGTTCGATCTCGGCGAAGGTCAGGCCCTCCAGGCTGCCGAAGCTGCGCTCGCGCAGCCCTGTGTCCAGGCGCAGCGGCTCGTCGCTGAGGCACTGCAGCGGCTGCGCGGTCTGGCGCGCACGCAGCAGGTCGCTGCTGTACAGAGCATGCAGTGTTTCACCTTGCAAGGCCTCCGCAAGCCGCTCGGCCTGCCACAGGCCGGTGTCGTCGAGCCCGATGTCCTGGTGGCCCTGAATACGCCCGCCGACGTTCCAGGCGGTCTGGCCGTGGCGGATGGCCAGGATGCGCGTCGCTTCGCCCATCGGGCGATCAGACGCCCCACACCACCGGCTGCCTGGCGTCCAGTGCGCGCTTGAGCATGTCGATCACCGGCCACAGGCGCTGGCGCAGCGTGATGCCCGGGCGCGCCGGCGGGTCGCCGGCAGCGTCTTCCGTGGCGTCGGGCTGCGCTTCTTCGGCCAGCACCGCCGCCTGCAGCGCGTCGATGGCCGCGGCCATGTGCTCGACTTCGATGATGCCCTTGGCGCTGGGCTCGCGGCCGATGATGCGCAGCATCTGGTCGCCGTTGGGCCCGAGCATGATGACGTCGCCGCTGGCCTTGGACTTGAACTTGTAGATCATCGGTAGATGTACTCGCGGTTGAACGGGTATGTCGATTGTGCGCCGCGCAGCGCGCCCTCTTCGAGCCGCCCCGTCGGCCGCGCGGCCAGCGTCTGGTGCAGCGACAGCCAGCCGTGCTCGAAGCTCATCGCGCTGCCGGCCAGCTACAGCCGATAGGCGCGCACCACCTTGTCGCCGGTGATGCGCCGCGCCTGCTCCAGCTGGGCCTCCAAGCTGTCGGACCAGCCCCACAGCGTGCGTGCGTAGTGCGGACGCAGGTTCTCGGTGTCCAGCCCTTCCAGGCCCTGCTCGGCCATGACCTGCAGCA
>DASQFA010000169.1:0-3239 GCA_035633375.1 Rubrivivax sp. | reverse complement strand
GCTGGCCATCAACTTGTAGCGCTGGTAGCTGGTGATGCTCTCGAAGTCGACTTCGGTCACGGGGCTCGCCTCTCTCCAGAAAAAAAGGGGGACTCACCCCGCTCTCACCTGATGGTAGAGGGGCTGGAGAAAGGGCGCGGCCAACTCAGACGATGACCTCGACCTTGGCCCGCTTGGCCACCTTGGTCCAGGTGTCGATCTGCGAGCGGATGAGCTTGTCGAAGTCTTCGCCCAGCACCGGGGTCTTGCGCGGCAGGGTCTGCAGTTCCTCGAGCCGCGCCATGACGTCGGGTTTGGCCAGGATCTCGGGCATGAGCGCCGTCAGACGCTGCACGATCGGCGCAGGCAGGTTCTTCGGCGCCGACAGGCCGAGCCACTGCGAGCCGGTCATCGAGGGGTAGCCGAGTTCGGCAAAGGTCGGGATGTTTGGCAGTCCCGGCATCCGCGCCGGGGTGGAGACGGCCAGCGCGCGAAGTGAGCCGGCCTTCAGCTGCGACACGTTGGTGGTGATGGGGTCGAACAGGCCGTCGATCTGGCCGCCGAGCAGGTCCTGCATCGCCGGCGCGCTGCCCTGGTAGGGCACGTGGTCGTGCTCGGGCGCCGGCCCTTCGATCTTGAGCAGCTCGCCAAACAGGTGGTTGGCCGAGCCGACGCCGGAAGTGCCGTAACGCACCGGCTTGGTCTTGGCCGTCGTCACGTACTGGCCGAGGCTCTGCATCGGTGACTGGCCGCGCACCAGCAGCACCATCGGCGCTTCCACCAGCATGGACATGTGGGTGAAGTCGCCGACTGCGTCGAAGGGCATGACGTTGCGCGTGGCTGCGGCGAAGATGTGCACCGAGGCATGGCTGACCAGCAGGGTATAGCCGTCGGCAGCCTGCTTGGCGACGTAGTTGGTACCGATCAGGCCGCCAGCACCCGGCTTGTTCTCGACCACCACCGTCTGCCCGAGGGCCTGCGACAGATAGGGCGCCATCAGCCGCGCCACCGTGTCCACCAGACCACCGGGCGGGAACTGCGCGACCAGGCGGACCGGGCCACGGCTGGGCCAGGCGCTCTGGGCGCCTACCCAGGTGGGCGAGGACAGGGCCGCGGCACCGGCGGCCAGAACGAGGCGACGCTTCATCGAAGACTCCTATGTGAACAGACAGGTGCGTGCCCTGTTCGCAGAAACCGTGCCAAGCCGCCCGGTACCCGCGCCGCATCGAAGTACGGGAACGCGGCTTGCTCAGACCGCATGGCCTCACTCACTCACACCCGACCGATGCGCCACGTGCTGCTGATCAACCCCATCAACCCCAATACCAGCGCTTCGACCACCGAGCATCTGGCGCAGACGTTGCGACCCCTGCTTCCCGTGGGCGTGCAGCTGACGCTGGGTATGGCCACCTTCGGAGCGCACTACATCGCTTGCGAGCCCAGCCACGCGGTGGCCGGTGCTGCCGCGCCGCAGGCCTTGCAGGCGCAGGTGCACTCCACTTTGGTGCGCAGGCGTCCCGAGGCCGCACCGTCCTGACCTTTCACCGAAGGGACGAATCTCCATGCCCGCCACTTACCTGGGCTCGCTGCCCGATCACGGGCGTTTCGGCTACAGCGCCATCACCGCCCGGCCTGGCTACCGCTGGCCCGGCGGCGCAGGCTTGGCTGTCTACGTGGCGCTGAACCACGAGCACTTCGCCTTCGGCGAGGGCCTGGGTGCGGCCATCGGGCCAGCGTCGCCGCAGCCCGACGTGCTGAACTACGGCTGGCGCGAGTACGGCAACCGCGTCGGCGCCTGGCGCTGTCTGGAGCTGTTCGACGAGTTGGGCTGGCCTGCGGCGGCGCTGATCAACACCGCGCTCTACGAGCACTGTCCCGAGCTGGTGGCGGCCTGCGTGGCGCGCGGCGACGAGCTCGTCGGCCACGGCCACAGCAACGCCGAGCGTCAGGGCACGCTGGACGAAGCCGACGAGCGCGCGCTGCTGGTGCTGTGCCGCGACACCATCGCGCAGCACAGCGGGCAACACGGCAGGGGGCCGGCGGGCTGGCTGTCGCCGTGGATCAGCGAGAGCCGCCTGACACCCGACCTGCTGGCCGAGACCGGCTACCGCTACACGCTGAACTGGTGTCACGACGACCAGCCGGTGGCGATGCGCACGCGCAGCGGGCGCACGCTGTGGTCGGTGCCCTACCCGCAGGAGCTGAACGACATCCCGGCGATCGTGGCGCGCCAGATGGACGGCAAGGACTTCGCGCAGATGATCGTCGACCAGTTCGACGAGATGCTCGAGCAGTCGGCGCGCCAGCCCCTCGTACCTCTCGTGATGGGCATCGCGCTGCACCCTTACATCGTCGGCCAGCCCTACCGGCTGCGGCACCTGCGCCGGGCGTTGCGCCACATCGACGCGGCAGCCTCGGGTGGCGGGGTCTGGCTGACGACGCCCGGGGCCATCTGCGCGCACACAGCCGGCCTGGAAGGCGGCGATGCGGACCCGTTCGCGTGAGCACCCTCTAATCCCACCGACCTACCCACCGCCGCGAGATCCCATGAAGCAGCCATCCCGACGCGTAGGCATCATCGGCCTGGGTACGATGGGCGGCATCATGGCGCGGTCGCTGATCGAGGCCGGCCACGAGGTCTTCGGCCACGATCCGGCGCCCGCTTGCCGCGCACGGCTGCGCCACGGCGGCGGCCGTGCGCTGGCGTCCAACACCGAGGTCGCGCGCGCAGCCGAGGTACTGATCTGCTCGCTGCCGAGCAGCGCGGCGCTTCACGCCGTCGTCGCCGACCTGCAGCACACCGGCGCACCGTGCGCAAGGCAGCTCGTCGTCGAGACCAGCACGCTGCCGCTGGCAGACAAGGTTGCCGCCGCTGCTGCGCTGCGCCGGCAGGGGCGGCACATGGTGGACGCGCCGATCAGCGGCACCGCGACGCCGAATCCGCAGCTGGCCTGGATCATATACCTGGGCGGACCCCGGGCCGCCTGCCGCGAGGCGGCGGCGCTGGCGCGCGCGTTCACACTGGACGCGCCGCACATCGGCCCGCTGGGTATGGGGACGAAGCTGAAGTTCGCCGTCAACCACCTGGTGGCCATCTACAACGTGGCCTATGCCGAGATGGTGAGGCTATGCCGCCGCATGGAGCTGGACCCGGCCGTGGCGCTGCAGCACCTGGGCCACAGCCCATACCTGGGCACAGGCGCCATGCGGCTGCGCGTGCCCTTCATGATCGAGCGCCGCTACGAGCCGGCGACGATGAA
>DASQFA010000168.1:0-16527 GCA_035633375.1 Rubrivivax sp. | reverse complement strand
CGCGCCAGTAACAGCGTGTGATCTGCGTTACGGACATTGAAGGGCAGCGGCTGGCCCACCGTGACGCGGTGCTTGACCGTGGCGAGTTGCGAGAATTGCATGACGTTCCTGCGAGAAAAAGGTGTGTGAAACAAGGCGGCGGGACCGGCACGACGCGCCTCGGTCCGCTGTTTTCGACCTTCGCCGGCTGAACTTGAGCGGCGCGCAGGCGGTGTCTCAGGCTTGCGGTCTTTGGCGCCGCGGCCAAATCACGGCCCGCACCATGCTCAGGCTGGATTGCGCCATCGCGTCGCTGGTGCACACAGATCTCGAACCAGCGCATGCGGTCCACGGGGTTTGCATCTCGCGCGCGCTGCGCAACGGGCGGGTCATCCCTTCGATCGGCGGCCTGCGCGCGTTTTGGGCGGCGGCATGCACGGACTCGAGGCTCCGCAAGTGCGCCCAACGTGATGCCGGACAATGGGCGCCGAAGGAGACTGAGATGATCGAACTGACCCTGCCCACCATGACCTGCGGCCACTGCGTCAAGGCCGTCACCGCCACCGTGCATCAGGTGGATGCTGCCGCGACATTGCAAGTCGATCTTCCCACGCACCAGGTACGTATCGAATCCACACACCCGGCCGAGGACTTCCGGCGTGCGCTGGCCGAAGAAGGCTACGCCTGCGCCTGAATGCCGCGCCGCTAGGGAAGATAGGCCTTGAGGGTCAAGCCGATGCCGAGCACACGGCGCACCACCTCGTCGGGCTTGTTGAACTGCAGTGCGATGTAGGGCTCGACGCGCCAGCTCTCGGCCATCGGTGTCTCGAATCCGCTTTTCAGCACGAGGCGGCTCCATTGGGCGTAGCGTGTGTCGTACAGCGTTTCCAAATCGGCATAGGGCGCATACGGGTGATCGAAGGCCACCGCCGCTCCTGTCGCGCCGATGCGCACGCGGTAGCGCTGCGAGGGTTCGCCGTTGATGTAGCGGAAATCCACGCGCAGGCGGTTCGTCAGCCAGATGTCATCGCCGACAGGCATGCGCGTGTTGAGTTCCGCGATCCCGGTATAGGACCTGAACGAGTCGGCACCGCTGCTCAACGAACTGCCGTATTCGAAGCCCAGGCGGGCCCAGAGCAGGCGGTTCTTCGACCACTCGGCCTGCGGCACGTCTTTGCGCATGATCGGTGCCAGCGTGTAGTCGAAATTGGCGCTGAGCTGCGCGTCCTGGAAACTCACCACGCTGCCCTGTGCGGTGGCCTCGGTGGCACGCGTGGCCGCGGCCGTGAAGAGCAGGCGGCTGCGTTCCTCGACGTGGTAGTAGACCTCGATCTTGGGCCAGAACTCGGTGCGGTAAAGGTCGTCGCTGGCCTGGGCGGTGCAAGTGAAGAGACCCAGCCAGAACACCACGGCGGCGTGTCTGGTGTCCCTTAAAGGTTGCCCAATGGAAAGCAATCGCAATGCAGTGGATGCCATGTTCCAGGCGCGGCAGTTTAGGCCAGCGGCCAGGCGTCGCAGCGCGCGCCCATGGGCATGCCGGCGTTGGCTCAGGCCGTGGCGCGCCTGCGCACACACTCGATGTAGGCCAGGCCGTCCGGCGGCAGCCCGCTGCGCTGCGAAGCCCAGATCATCTGGCCCAGGCACTCCATCACCTCATGGTGCGCCTGATGCAGCGACTGGCGCTTCGCCGCCAGCAACTCCACCGCCTGGCGGATGCCCGTGGGCTGGTCGATGCCGGTCTGCTCGCCGATCGAAAGGTGCATCGACAGGTGCAGGAAGGGGTTCTCGCGACCGTCCTCGACGCTGTAGCTCGCTGCCAGCGCCGCGGCTTCGTCGGCCAAGGTGTCGTGGTATTCGGGATGTTCGTCGATCCAGCGTGCCGCCTGGGCTTCCATCGGCAGCAGCGGCGTTGCGTCGCGCTGCTTGCGCCAGGTACCGCAAAAGAAGGAACGCACGTCGTGTTGCGAGGGCTGGAACATCCCACAATTGTGGCCTCTTCGCCCTGGGCTCGAACCGCAACATGAATCCCGGCACCGAAAAGCTCTTCACCGCCGCGCGCACGCAAAACGGCTACCGCGACGTGGCGGTGCCCGACGACACGCTGCGCCAGCTCTACGAGCTGATGAAGTGGGGCCCGACCTCGGCCAACTGCAGCCCGGCACGGCTGATCTTCGTGCGCTCGCGCGCTGCCAAGGAGCAGCTGCTGGCCTGCGTCAGCCCTGGCAATACGTCCAAGGTGCGCGAGGCGCCGGTGACGGTGATCGTGGGCATGGACATGGCGTTCCACGAGCATCTGCCGAAGCTGTTCCCGCACACCGACGCGCGCGCGTGGTTTGCCGGCGATGAGGCAAAGATCGCCGAGACGGCGTTTCGCAATTCCAGCCTGCAAGGCAGCTACCTGATCCTGGCGGCACGTGCTCTGGGCCTGGACTGCGGGCCGATGAGCGGCTTCGATGCCGCCCGGATGGATGCCGCGTTCTGGGCCGGCAGCAAGGTCAAGACCAACTTCATCTGCGCGCTCGGCCACGGTGACCCGGCCAAGCTGCACGCGCGCGGCCCGCGGCTGGCGTTCGACGAGGCCTGCCGTCTTGCCTGACGCCGATGTTTGAGGGGCTGGGCGCCTGGCCCTTCATCGGCGACCCGCGCTTCTACGCGGTGGCCGTGCCGGCGGTGCTGCTGATGGGGCTGGGCAAGAGCGGCTTTCTCAGCGGCTTCGGTGCGCTGGCCACGCCCTTGCTGTCGCTGGTGGTGCCGGTGCCTCAGGCGGCGGCGATCATGTTGCCGCTGCTGCTGGTGATGGATGGTGTCGGCCTGCAGCAGCTGTGGCGCGAGCGCGATCGCGAGCTGCTGCGCTGGATGATGCCGGCGGGGCTGCTGGGCATTGTCATCGGCACCATGCTGTTCGGCGTGTTGTCGACCCAGAGCGTGGCCGGCCTGGTGGGTGCGCTGACACTGCTGTTCCTGGCGCAACGCCTGTTCTTCCCGCCCAAGGCCGATGCGCCGCCCGCGCCGCGCTGGCTCGGCTTCTGCCTCGCCACGACGTCCGGCTTCACCAGTTTCGTGGTGCATGCCGGCAGCCCGCCGCTGAACGCCTACCTGCTGCCGCTGCGCCTGAAGCCCATCACCTATGCCGGCACCGCGGCGGTGTTCTTTGCCGCGGTGAACCTGGCGAAGTGGCTGCCCTATGCCTGGCTCGGGCTCATCGATCGCACCAATCTTGCCACCTCTTTTCTGCTCTTGCCGCTGGCACCGCTGGGCGTTTGGCTCGGCGTGTTCCTGGCAAGACGCATCGAGTCACGCTGGTTCTATCGCGTGGCCTACACCGGGATGTTTTTCACCGGCAGCAAGCTGCTCTGGGATGGCTTGCGTTGAGCTGGGTACGGGCCGGTGTTCAGCCTGCGGCGGCTCGCTGCTCGACGACGGCCTTCGGCGCAAAGCGGTCCTTCGTGGCCGCACTCATTGCGGACCTTCCCTCAACCCTTTGTGCTCGCTGGCCGCCATCGGGGTGGCCAACTCCGTTCAGAGAATGCTTATTCTCTCCGTTGGCTACCCCAATGCCGGCCAGGTTCTCGGTGCTTTCGAGGCCGCGCAAGTGCAGTGCTCGACACGCGCCTTCGTGTTCTCGACCGTCGAACCCCACCGCATGGGCCGCAAAGCCTCTGGTCATCGGCAGACCAAGAAAGCCACTGCACTCACGAGCGATGCCTTTCAGGGGCTGTGGAGTACAACGAGCCCGGCCGGCAATGGGGTGGCCAACGGAGAGAGTAAGAATTTGGCTGAACGGAGTTGGCCACCCCATTGACGGCCAGCGGGCGCAAAGGGTTGAAGCGAGTTTCCGCAACGAGAGCGGCCACGAGGGCCGCTATGCACTGCAAGCCGCCCACGGATGCATGGGATCTTGCGGGCTCGGCGTGAGTCCTTCATCACCCGCCGCTTTGGCATAAGAAAAGCCCGCGACCATGGAGGCTGGCGGGCTTTCTTCCGGACACCTGCCCGACGAACGGGCCTGGCGACGGCTTCTCTGCGCTGGGGCACGGGTGCCCTGGGGTTGCTCGACCCCTTCCGCCCAATCGGGCGGTCGGTTCTGCGCGTTGATGAGGTTCAGTGTAGGCGCCTCATCGTGACGTGATCGTGACAGCAGCGGGGTGATTGCTGCACAAACCATGGCCAGACCCGAATGTCTGCGCGGATGGCTATGGCTCGTCAGTCTGCGGCCGGCGGTGCCGGCTCGTCACCGTCGGCACGCGGCCCCTGCCAGCCGGCGCGCGCCAAGCGCTGGCGGCCCTGCTGCCGCTCCTGTGACCATTGGGCTTCGAGCTGCTGGCGCCCCAGCTTGGAGATGGCGATGAGCTTCTTCTCGTCGCCGAAATGCGGCGCCATGCGATCCATCAGCTCGATGCTGTGCCGGCGAAAACGCAGCGCCTGGTTGCGCGCGCTATGGGGCTGCCAGCCCATCAGCTCGAGCACGCTGCGCCCGCTCATCAGCGCTGAATCCAGCGTCTCGCGCTCGATCAGCGTCACGCCCTGTGCGCGCAGGGCGTAATAGTGGGCCACGTTGCGCGCGCGCGCCACCACCTGCGCTTGTGGAAAGTGCTCGCGCACCAGGCGCGCCACCTGCTCGCTCTGCGCCACGTCGTCGATGGCCAGCACGAACACGCGTGCCTTGCCGGCCCCGGCCGTGCGCAGCAGGTCGAGCCGGGTCGCGTCGCCATAGAACACCGGCCAGCCGAAGCGGCGCACCGCCTCCACCTGCTCGGCGTCGTGCTCCAGCACGGTGGCGCTCAGGCCGTTGGCTTCGAGCAGGCGGCCGATGATCTGCCCATAACGGCCGAAGCCGGCGATGATGATCGGCGCGTGCTGCGCATCGCTGATTTCGTCCAGCTGGGGCCCGGCGGCTTGCCGCGCCAGGCGGGGTGTGAGCCAGCGGTCGATGGCCACCAGCAGCAGCGGTGTGAGCAGCATCGACAGCGCCACGGCAGCAACGAGCAGCGAGGCCGCCTCGCCGCTGATGACTCTTGCCTGCGAGGCCGCCTGGAAGACGACGAAACCGAACTCGCCGCCCTGCGCCAGCAGCACCACGAACACCGGCCGCTCGACCAGCGGCAGCGGCATGAGCCGCGCCATGGCGATCAGCACCAGCGCTTTCAGCAGCAGGAAGCCGGCGACCACCGCCGCCACCAGGCCGGGCCGGGCCATCACCACGGCAAAGTCGATGCTCATGCCCACGGCGATGAAGAACAGCCCGAGCAGCAGGCCCTTGAAGGGCTCGAGGTCGGTTTCCAGCTCGCGCCGGTACTCGCTCTCGGCCAGCAGCACGCCGGCCAGAAAGGCGCCCAGCGCCATCGACAGGCCCACCGATTCCATCAGCGCGGCGGTGGCCACCACCAGCAGCAGCGACGCGGCGGTGAAGATCTCTGGCGTGTCGCTGCGCGCGATCCAGCGCAGCGCCGGGCGCAGCGCCAGGCGTCCGCCGAGCACGATCAGCGCGATCACGCCCACCGCCTTGGCCGCGCCCCACCAGCCGTCGCCTGCGGCCGAGGGGTCGGCGGCGGTCACCGCCAGCAGCGGCACCAGCGCCAGGATCGGGATAGCGGCAATGTCCTGCAGCAGCGCCACGCTGAGCACGCTCTGGCCCGAACTGGTGGCCATCAGGTTGCGCTCGTTCAGCACACCCAGGCCGATGGCGGTGGACGACAGCGCCAGCCCCAGGCCGGCCACCAGCGCCAGCCGCCAATCGGCGCCGAAGGCCATGCCGATGCCCAGAATGAGCAAGGTCGAGCCGATCATCTGCACGCTGCCCCAGCCGAAGATCGGCCGGCGCAGCGCCCACAGCCGCTTCGGCTCGAGCTCCAGGCCCACCAGGAAGAGCATCAGCACCACGCCGAACTCGGCAAAGTGCAGGATCGTTGCCGCGTCCGTCACCAGCTTCAGCCCCCACGGGCCGATGGCGATGCCGGCCGCCAGGTAGCCGATGATCGAGCCCATGCCGAGCAGGCGTGCCAGCGGCACGGCCAGCACCGCCGCGCCCAGGTACACCAGGCTCATCTGCAACCAGGGTGTGCCATGCTCCATGTTCAGGCTTCGGCCTCGGGGCGCGCGTCGGCGGGCACCGTGCAGTCCGGGCTCGGCTCGAGCTCGGCGATCTCGGGCCAGCCGGGGTAGCTGGTCAGGCGTTGTGCATAGGTCTGCACATGGGCTGCCAGCTCGCCGTCGTCGATGCGGTGCGCGCCGTGCAGCAGCAGCGGCGGCAGGAAGCGCATGCCGGCCAGCGCCGCCGTCTGCTCGTAGGGCGGCAGGAAGGCATCGAAGAAGTAGCGGTTGTAGCCGTCCGGTCGGTACGACTCTTGCGGCCCGCCGGTGCTGGCCACCAGCCACAGGTCCTTGCCGCGCAGGCGCTCGCCCCCCGGCCCGTAGGCCCAGCCGAAGGCGAAGACCTCATCCAGCCACAGTTTCATCAGCGGCGGCATGCCGTACCAGTGGATCGGGTGCTGCCACACCACCAAGCTGGCCTCGGCCAGCAGGGACTGCTCGGTGGGCACGTCGATCAGGTAGTCGGGGTACATCGCATACAGATCGCGCACCTGCACGCGCTGCGGCGCCGCGTCGCGCGCGGCCTGCATCAGCGCGTGGTTGGCGCGCGAATGCTCCTGGTTCGGGTGGGCGACCAGAACGACGATGTCCGGCATGGGTGGGGGTCTGGGGATGGGCAAGCGGCGCTTGGGTTTGCCCGGTGCAACGCGCGCGCGCGGGACGCTACCATAACCCGAACGACAGTTTGCCGGAGGAGCGCATGCCCGTGATCGTGGTCGCCAACCCCAAGGGCGGGGTGGGCAAGAGCACGCTGGCCACCAATCTGGCCGGTGCCTTGGCGCGCAGCGGCCATGCAGTGATGCTCGGCGACGTCGATCGGCAGCAATCCTCGCGCCAATGGCTGGCCTTGCGCGCGGCCCACCTGCCGGCCATCCAGGGCTGGGAAGTCAGCCACCAGGAGATCGTGCGCCCGCCCAAGGGCACCACGCACGTGGTGCTGGACACGCCGGCCGGGCTGCACGGCAAGCGGCTCGACGCGGTGCTGCGCATCACGCAAAAGCTGCTCATCCCGCTGCAGCCCAGCCTGTTCGACATCCAGGCCACGCATGCCTTCCTGGCCACGCTGCGCGCCCACCCGCGCTATGCCGAGCTCGACGTGGCGCTGGTCGGCATGCGCGTGCGCGAGCACACCCTTGCCAACGAACAGCTGCACCAGTACCTTGCCACGCTGCGGGTGCCGGTGGTGGCCTGGCTGCGCGACACGCAGAACTACGTGCAACTGGCCGCGCGCGGCCTGACGCTGTGGGACGTGGCGCCCAGTCGCGTGGAACGCGACCTCGAACAATGGCTGCCGCTGAAGGACTGGATGCTTCGATGAGACATTTCGCCAAGCTGCAGGATCTGCAATCCCTGGTCGGCCAGGAGATCGGCGTCAGCGAATGGATCACCGTCGACCAAAAGCGCATCGACCTGTTCGCCGAGGCCACTGGCGACCATCAATGGATCCACGTCGATCCGCTGAAGGCGGCGCAGGGCCCCTTCGGCACCACCATCGCGCACGGCTTCCTCACGCTGAGCCTGATGCCCGAGCTGTTTGCCACCGCCTTCGACATCGGCGACGTGCGCATGGGCGTCAACTACGGCTTGAACAAGGTGCGCTTCACCGCGCCGGTGCCCAGCGGCAGCCGCGTGCGCGGGCATTTCGTGCTGCACGGCTTTCACCCCATCGAAGGCGGCGCGCAACTCGCCGTGGTGGTGAAGGTGGAGCTGGAAGGCTCGTCCAAGCCCGCCTGCGTGGCCGAGTCCTTGTCGCGCCGCTATACCTGAACCCCGCCCAAGGCGGTGCGGGGCGCCCGGCACGGCCCGGGGCGCAAGAGCTTCGGGTCGCGCCCATCCGGGCCTTGCCGGAGGACGGCCACGGTCGGCTCGCGCCCATCCGGGCCTTGCCGTAGGCCGGCCGCGGTGGGCGGCGCAAGCTGCACTACCATGCAGGGCGTTGCATGGTGCCGGGAGACGACAAGATGAAAGTCCTGCTGGTCGACGACCACCCGCTGATCCTGTCGGCGCTGCAATCGGTGATCCAGGGTCTGGGCGACGACGTCACCGTGCTCGGCGCAAGCAGCGCTGCCCAGGCGCGTGCCGAATTGAGCAAGGACGCCGATTTCGACCTGGTGCTGCTGGATCTGGCGCTGGGCGATGCCGACGGGTTCGAGGTGCTGACCGAGTTTCGCGCGGCCTATCCGGCGCTGCCGGTGGTGGTGGTGTCGGCCTCCGACCGCGCCAGCGACGTCATCCGTGCCATCGATCTGGGAGCCATGGGCTTCGTGCCCAAGCGCTCGTCGAACGAGATGCTGTTCGAAGCGCTGCGCATGGTCATGTCCGGCGGCCTGTACGTGCCGCCGATGATGCTCGGCCTGGAAGCGCCGGCGCGCGAGGGCGACACGGTGCCTGGCGTGATGCGCCCAGCGGATGCGCCGGCGGGCCAGGGGACATACCAGAAGTCGCCCGTGTCGCTGGCTTCGGTGGGGCTGACGCCGCGCCAGGGTGACGTGCTCGGGCTGTTGCTGCAAGGCAAACCGAACAAGCTGATCGCGCGCGAATTGAACGTTTCGGTCGAAACCGTCAAGGACCATGTCGCCGCCGTGCTGCGCGCACTTGGCGTGAACTCGCGCACGCAGGCCGTGCTCGCGGTAAGCCAGATGCAGCAGCAGGCGGCGCAGGGGGCGCGTCCGCCGCCGCCGACAAAACAATGAACGCCGCATCGCCGGCAACGGCCGGCGCTGCGCTGGCGCCGGTCATGCCTGCCGCCATCGACGCATCTGCCCAGGCGGCGCTGTACACGCCCGTGCCTGGCAGCCGCCGTTTCGACCATGTGCGCGCGCTTTTCGTGCAGACGCCGGCGTCGCTCACCGGCAATGTCATCGGCTGGGGGCTGATCGTGGCCATGTTCTGGCCGCTGGCGCCGCGCGTGTCGATGCTGTCGTGGATGTCGACGCTGGCGCTGCTGCTGGCGTTGCGCCTGGCCCACTACCTGCGTTTCCTGCGCCACCGCGACGCCGACGACGCCACGCTGCAGCGCTGGCGCCGCAGCTGGAAGGTGCTGGTGCTGGCGCAGGCGTCGATGTGGGGCCTGGCGGTGTGGCTGTTCTGGGGCCTGGGAACGCCCTACCACCTGACGGCACTGATGCTCATCGTCTTCAGCTATTGCCTGGCGTCGGTGCAGTTGCTGGCCACGCAGCAGCGCCTGTTCATCGTCTTCATCTGCCTGGTGCTGGTGCCGGCCATCGTGCGCATCGCCACCGACACAAGCCAGGCCTGGCACTGGCAGCTGGCGGGCATCCTGAGCCTGCAATTCATCATCGTGCTGGTGATGGGCAGGGCGCAGCGCAGCGCGCTCGACCAGGTGATCCGGTTGAAGTCGCATACCGACAGGCTGGCGCTGCAGTTGCGCGTGGAGATGGGCGTGTCGGAGAGTGCCCGCCGCGCCGCCGAAGCGGCCAGCCGCGCCAAGACGCAGTTCTTCGCCGCCGCCAGCCATGACCTGCGCCAGCCGCTGCATGCCATGGGGCTTTTCGCCGAGGCGCTGCGCCAGCGCAACCACGATCCCGAGGTGGCCTCGCTGGTGAACAGCATCAACGAGTCGGTGGACGCGCTGGAAGGTTTGTTCGGCGAACTGCTCGACATCACGCGCATCGACACCGGCGGTGTCGATGTCAACCCCGCGCCAGTGCCGATGCGCGAGTTGTTCGCGCGTTTGCGCCTGCACTTCGAGCCGACGGCTTTCGAAAAGGGCCTGGCCCTGAGTTTCCGCGGCGCCCAGCATGTGGCCATCGCCGACCCGGTGATTCTGGAACGTATCCTGCGCAACCTGACGAGCAACGCCATCCGCTACACCGACGATGGCGGCGTGCTGGTGAGTTGCCGGCAGCGCAGCGGCAAGTTGCTGATGCAGGTCTGGGACAGCGGCATCGGCATCTCCGAGGCCACCTTGCCGCGCATCTTCGACGAGTTCTACCAGGTGCAGAGCCAGCGCCCGCTGCAGGCGCACCAGCGCAAGGGCCTGGGCCTCGGCCTGGCCATCGTGGCGCGCCTGGCCGGGCTGCTGGAAGCACCGATCTCGGTGCGCTCGCGTGTCGGCCACGGCACCGTCTTTTCCTTCGAGGTGCCGCCCGGCAAGGCGGTGCGCGCACTCGAGTCGCCACTGACCAAGCCGAAGGCGCCGCTCGGACTGACGCTGCAGGGCAAGCTGATGCTGCTGGTGGAAGACGAGGCCGCGGTGCGCGAAGGCCTGGTGGTGTTGCTCAAGGCCTGGGGCGCGAGCGTGCAGGCGTTCGACACCGTGGCCGCATTGCAGGCCTGGCTGGCATCGCGCCCGGCCGAGATGCCCGACCTGCTGATCGTCGACTACCGGCTGCCGCAGGCCACCACGGGGCTGGATGCGCTGGCCGCCGCGCGCGCCCATTGGCCGGGGCGCAAGCTGCCGGCCATCGTCGTCACCGGCAGCACCATCGGCGGCCACGAGACCGAGGCTGCCGAGCACGATTTCCACCTGCTCATCAAGCCGGTGTTGCCGAACAAGCTGCGCGCCATGATTGCCTTCAAGCTGGGCATGCGCTGAGTGGGCACGCACGGGGCTGCCTGCGCCCCGCCCGCGCTGCGCGAACGGCACAGCCGAATGCGGCCCGTGCCGGCTATCGCGGCGCCGATGGGCGCTCTGCAGGCGGGGGCAGCTTCGACACCAGGCACTGCGTGGCGCGCGCGGTGCGCTCTCCAGGGAACAGGTTGTTGATGTTCTCGATGTAGGCCTCGGGCGTGATGCGCTTGTAGTACAGGTTCGAGGTCTGGTCCAGCCAAACGCCGTATTGGCCCGTAGCGTAGTTCGGTGGTTCGTAGTTCTTGGTGATGACCATCGGCCCCACCTGCAGCGGTGCGCACTCGACGGAAGCCATGTCCACGAAGCCGTTGAAGCCCGTGGCCTTGTAGTTGCTGAATTGGTCGGGCGCGCAGCCCACCAACACCACGGCGCCCAGCGCCGCCAACGTCGTCTTGCGCATGTTGCTTGCTTTCCTTGGCGCTGCCCGGCGCAGCGCGAAGACTTTAGCAGCGCGCGCTGCGGCCCTATGCGTTTGCGTGCAATTGCAAGGGATGCATGGCGCTGCGGCGCATGGCGGGTATTCAGTGCGTCAGCTTTGCCGCGCGCGCATCGGTTCGTTGCAGGCATAGACGGCGTGGAGGTGCTCTGTGTGGTCATCGTGCAACCCGGTACCGAAGAGACTCTTCGACCGCGCCGTGACGAGTGGCCTGGCGCCAGCGGCAGGTGTAGTACAACCACAGCACCCATGCCGAAGGAAGCCCGTCGATGACCAAGACAGCGCCCCCAACCCAGGCCGGCAAGAGCACCACGGCCAAGCGCAAGACCAGGCCTATGCCGCTGCGCTCGCGCGCCTGGTTCGACAACCCGGCCAACGCCGACATGACCGCGCTGTACCTCGAGCGCACCATGAACTTCGGCCTGTCGCTGGAAGAGCTGCAATCCGGCCGGCCGATGATCGGCATCGCGCAGAGCGGCTCGGACATCGCGCCGTGCAACCGCCACCACCTGGTGCTGGCCGAGCGCATGCGCGACGGCATCCGCGATGCCGGCGGCGTGGCCTTCGAGTTCCCGCTGCACCCGATCCAGGAAACCTGCAAGCGGCCGACGGCGATGCTCGACCGCAACCTGCAGTACCTGAGCCTGGTCGAGGTGCTGTACGGCTACCCGATCGACGGCGTGATCCTCACCACCGGCTGCGACAAAACCACGCCGGCGCAGATCATGGCGGCGTGCACGGTGGACATCCCGGCCATCGCGCTGAACGCCGGGCCGATGCTCAACGGCTGGCACGAAGGCGAGCGCACCGGCTCGGGCACCATCGTCTGGAAGGCGCGCGAGCTGATGGCTTCGGGCAAGATCGACTACCCGCAGTTCCTGAAGCTCGTCGCGTCTTCCGCGCCGTCCACCGGCCACTGCAACACCATGGGCACGGCCTCGACGATGAACTCGCTGGCCGAGGCGCTGGGGCTGATGCTGCCTGGCACGGCGGCCATCCCCGCGCCCTACCGTGACCGCCAGGAAGCGGCCTACCTGACGGGCAAGCGCATCGTCGAGATGGTGCGCCGGAACCTGCGGCCCAGTGACATCCTCACCCGCGCGGCCTTCGAGAACTGCATCGCCGTGTGCTCGGCCATCGGCGGCTCGACCAACGCGCCGGTGCACATCAACGCCATAGCGCGGCATATCGGCGTGGAGCTGTCCAACGACGACTGGGAGAAGATCGGCTACGAACTGCCGCTGCTGGTGAACCTGCAGCCGGCCGGCGAGTACCTGGCCGAGGACTACTACCGCGCCGGCGGCGTGCCGGCGGTGGTGGCCGAGCTGGTGAAGAAGGGTAAGATTTTGGACGCGACCACCGTCAACGGCAAGACCCTGGCCGAAAACTGCGCAGGCAAGTTCGCCTCCGACCGCAAGGTCATCTGGCCCTACGACAAGCCGATGAAGAAGAAGGCGGGTTTCCTCAACCTGAAGGGCAACCTGTTCGATTCGGCGATCATGAAGACCAGCGTCATCACCGACGAATTCCGCCAGCGCTACCTGGAGAACCCGGCCGACCCGATGGCCTTCGAAGGCACGGCGGTGGTTTTCGACGGGCCCGAGGACTACCACGCACGCATCGACGATCCGAAGACCAAGATCACCGCGCACAGTGTGCTCATCATCCGCGGCGTCGGCCCGGTGGGCTACCCCGGCGCGGCGGAGGTGGTGAACATGCGTGCGCCGTCCTACCTGCTGAAAATGGGTGTGAGCGCGCTGCCCTGCATCGGCGACGGCCGGCAGAGCGGCACCTCGGGTTCGCCATCGATCCTGAACGCCTCGCCCGAGGCCGCCACCAGCGGCGGGCTGGCGCTGGTGAAGAGCGGCGACAGGGTGCGCATCGACCTGAAGAAGCGCCGCGCCCACATGCTGGTCGGCGACGACGAACTGGCGCTGCGCCGCGAGGCACTGAAGGCCAAGGGCGGCTACCCGTATCCGCCGAGCCAGACGCCGTGGCAGGAAATCCAGCGCGGCATCGTCGACGAGCTGGCCCACGGCATGGTGCTCAAGCCCGCTGTCAAGTACCAGAAGATCCACGCCACATTCGGCGTGCCGCGCGACAACCACTGACCCGCCGGATAGCAAGAGGCCCCCATGAGCAAGAACGTCACGATCTGCGCCGTCGGCACCGCACCGCCGCTGGTCGACAAGGGATTGAACGAGCATTTCAGCGTGGTCCGCGAGGCCGATCTCGAGGTGCGCGGCCTGGCGGTGTGCGGCGGCCACACGCGCATCGACGCCACCTTCGTCGAGCTTTTTCCGCGGCTGGAGATCGTCTCCAGCTTCGGTGTCGGCTACGACCACATCGACGCCGCCACGCTGGCCAAGCGCGGCATCGTCGTCACGCACACGCCCGACGTGCTCACCGGCGAAGTGGCCGATCTGGCTCTGGGCCTGCTGATCGCCACCGTGCGACAGCTGCCGCAGGTGGACCGCTATCTGCGCGCCGGCAAGTGGCTGGAGCGGCCGTACCCGCTGACCACCACGCTGCGCGGGCGCAAGATCGGCATCCTCGGCCTGGGGCGCATCGGCAAGGCGATCGCGCGGCGGCTGGAGGCCTGCGACCTGGAGATCGAGTATCACGGGCGCAAGCCCCAGCCTGACATGGCCTACCGCTACCACCCGACGCTGCTGGGCCTGGCAAAGAGCTGCGACGTGCTGATGGTGGTGGCCTCGGGTGGCGCCGAGACAAAGCACATCGTCAACAAGGACGTGCTCGAAGCGCTGGGCCCGGACGGCATCCTCATCAACGTCGGGCGCGGCAGTGTGGTCGATGAAGCGGCGTTGGTGCAGGCACTCAAAGACGGCCAGATTCTCAGCGCCGGCCTGGACGTGTTCGAGGATGAGCCGCGCGTGCCGGCCGAGCTGATCGCGATGGAGCATGTGGTGCTGCTGCCGCACGTGGGCTCGGCGTCGGTGCACACGCGCAATGCGATGGGCCAGTTGGTCGTCGACAACCTGGTGTCGTGGTTCGCCGGCAAGGGTGCCATCACACCGGTGCCCGAGTGCCAGGTGCTGGCGGCCAGCAAGGCGCCCAGGGGCTGAGGCATGCCGCAGGCGCGGCTGATCGCGCTGGACTGGGGCACTTCATCGCTGCGCGCCTGCCTGCTCGGCGACGGCGGTGCTGTCGTCGAATCGCGCCAGCAGCCCTGGGGCATCCTGCATCTGCCCGCGGGCGGCTTCGCGGCCGCGCTGCAAGGCGTGGCCGGTGACTGGCTGGCAGCGATGCCGGAGCTGCCGGTCATCGCCTCGGGAATGGTCGGCAGCGCGCAGGGCTGGCGCGAGGCGGCCTATGCGCCTTGCCCGGCCGACGGCCGCAGCCTGGCGGCGCAGTTGCTCGCCTTCGAGCCCTGGCCGGGCGTGCGGCTGCACATCGTGCCGGGAGTGCGCCTGACCGGCGAACGGCCCGACGTGATGCGCGGCGAGGAGACACAGGTCGTCGGCCTGGTGGCGCGCGAGCCGGCCTTGGCCGCGAGGGCTGCACTGGTGATGCCGGGCACGCACTGCAAGTGGGTGCAGGTGCAGGGCGGCGCCATCACCGCCTTCAACACCTACATGACCGGCGAGCTGTTCGCGCTGCTGGCGCAGCATTCGATCCTGGGTCGCCCGGCGCGCGAGGCCGGCGGCGCGGCCGCCACCGACGCGGCCTTCGAGCGCGGTGTGGCCGCCGTGCGTGCGCATGCCGCAGGGGCCACGCCGCTGCTGTTCTCGGCTCGCACGCTGGTGCTCGGCGGCCAGCTGGCCGCGGCCGACAGCCTGGAATACCTGTCGGGCCTGCTGGTCGGCGAGGAGATCCGTTGCGCAACGCAGGCCTGGCCCGAGGCCGATGACGCGCCGCGCGTGCTGGTCGGCGATGCGGCGCTGTGTGAGCGCTACCGGCGTGCACTGAACGGGTTCGGCCTGCCGTCGCGGGCGGCGGCCGACGGCGCGGCAACGGCCGGCTTGTGGCAGATCGCCACGCAGGCCGGCCTGCTGCGCGCGCACTGAAAGGTTGCCGATGCGCGAGTACCTGAAGGAACTGCCGCTGATCGCCATCCTGCGCGGCGTGACGCCGGCCGGCGCCCTGCCGGTGGGCCAGACGCTGGCCGAGGCCGGCTTGCGGATCATCGAAGTGCCGCTCAACTCGCCGCAGCCGCTGCACAGCATAGAGCTCCTGGCTCGTGAACTCGGACAGCGCTGCCTGGTCGGCGCGGGCACGGTGATGAGTGCCGCGCAGGTCGATGAGGTGGCCAACGCCGGTGGCCGCCTGATCGTCATGCCGCATGGCGATGCCGCGGTGATCCGCGCGGCGAAGGCCAGGGCGCTGTGGTGCGCGCCGGGCATTGCCACACCGACCGAAGGATTCGCCGCGCTGGCCGCGGGCGCCGATGCGTTGAAGCTCTTTCCTGCCGAGCTGCTGACGCCCGCGGTGCTGAAGGCGCTGCGCGCGGTGTTCCCGCCCGAGGTGCTGTTCCTGCCGGTGGGCGGCATCACGCCACAGAACCTGGCGGCCTATGCGGCGGCCGGGGCCAACGGCTTCGGCCTGGGCTCGGCGCTTTACAGGCCGGGCCTGACGGTGGCGCAGGTGAAGGCCAATGCACAGGCGTTCGTGGTCGCGTGGCGCGAGGTCCATGCGGATGGCTCAGGCGAGGTGGCGTAGCTGCAATACGATGCGCCGACATGAATTGGCCACGGAATCGCCGCTGGATGCCCTGTCGCCTGCGCTTGGATTCTTTCGCCGTGAGTTCGAACTATCCTCACCAGGCGAGAAACACAGAATCGCCTCGGCGATCCGGGTTCCGCTGCCACTCCCAAGAAGAGTATTCTTGGGCACTGCGCTCGGCGGCCCGGGCCCATCGCCTGGAAATCGGGCGAGGCCTTGCCTGCGACCAGCGTCCGGACCTCATGCCTGCGTCCTGACGCCGCGTCGAAGCCGGCACTCGATCGCGTACGGCAACGGGGCTCGAGCCTTGTCTGCAATCGACAATCAAACGCAAAGGAGAATTCGATGGCACATGACCAACCGACGACCGGAGCCGACGGTGTGCCGTTGTCCGTTATGCGCTCGGAACACGATCTGGAGAAGCAAAAGGAAAAGGCGGAAAAGGAGGCAAGGGACTTTGCGAAGGAGCAGATAACCTACGAAAGAGCGCGTATTGCCATCGAGAAGATGCAATTGTCCTGGCTGAGAAAGGCGATGATTGTTTCCGCCCTTGGGATGACACTCTACAAGGTGTTCGAAGCCGAAGTGGGCCCTGGCGGTGGCTTGGTTCTTGGTTTCCTGACGGCAAGGGAAATCGGCTTGTTCATGTTGCTGGTGGGTTTCGTGTCGCTCGCGTTTGCCACGCAGCAACATGTCAAGGCACACAACAAGATCAAGGTCGAGTACGAGAAATACGCGAAGATGC
>DASQFA010000167.1:0-11602 GCA_035633375.1 Rubrivivax sp. | reverse complement strand
CACAACTGGCGCGTGCGACTCAAGGTGTTCGCGCCCGACGACGACATGCCGGTGGTGGCCTCGGTCAACGACATCTGGGCTTCGGCCAACTGGTTCGAACGCGAGGCCTTCGATCTGTACGGCATCATCTTCGACGGCCATCTCGACCTGCGCCGCATCCTCACCGACTATGGCTTCATCGGCCACCCGATGCGCAAGGACTTCCCGACCACCGGCCATGTGGAGATGCGCTACGACGCGCAGACGCAGCGCGTCATCTACCAGCCGGTGACGATCGAGCCGCGTGAGATCACGCCGCGCGTCGTGCGCGAAGACAACTATGGAGGCCTGCATTGAGCCGCCACCGAGTTCATTCACCGCAGAGGCGCGGAGGGACGCAGAGTTCAGCAGAGGAATTCGATCGGGAAGTTCTTTTCTCGGCGAACCTCTGCGTCCTCCGCGCCTCTGCGGTGAAGGCTGTTTGAGATGGCCGAGATCAAGAACTACACCCTGAACTTCGGGCCGCAGCACCCGGCGGCGCATGGCGTGCTGCGACTGGTGCTCGAGCTCGACGGTGAGGTCATCCAGCGTGCCGACCCGCATATCGGCCTGCTGCACCGCGCCACCGAGAAGCTGGCCGAGAGCAAGACCTACATCCAGGCCTTGCCCTACATGGACCGGCTCGACTACGTGTCGATGATGTGCAACGAGCACGCCTATTGCCTGGCCATCGAGAAGCTGCTGGGCATCGAGGTGCCCGAGCGGGCACAGTACATCCGCGTCATGTTCGCCGAAGTCACGCGGCTGCTGAACCACTTGCTGTGGCTGGGCGCGCACGGCCTGGACTGCGGCGCGATGAACATCCTCATCTATTGCTTCCGCGAGCGTGAAGACCTTTTCGACATGTACGAGGCGGTGTCCGGTGCGCGCATGCACGCGGCCTACTTCCGCCCGGGCGGTGTGTATCGCGACCTGCCGGACAGCATGCCGCAGTACAAGGTGTCGCGCATCAAGAACCAGAAGGCCATCGATGCGCTGAACGACACGCGCAGCGGCAGCCTGCTCGACTTCATCGATGCGTTCACGCAGCGCTTCCCGGCCTATGTGGACGAGTACGAGACGCTGCTCACCGACAACCGCATCTGGAAGCAGCGCACCGTGGGCATCGGCGTGGTCACGCCCGAGCGCGCGCTCAACCTGGGCTTCACCGGCCCGATGCTGCGCGGCTCGGGCATCGAATGGGATCTGCGCAAGAAGCAGCCCTACGACGTGTACGAGCGCATGGATTTCGACATCCCCGTGGGCACGCATGGCGACACCTACGACCGCTATCTGGTGCGCGTGGAAGAGATGCGCCAGAGCAACCGCATCATCAAGCAGTGCGTGGACTGGCTGCGCGTCAACCCGGGCCCGGTGATCACCGACAACCACAAGGTGGCGGCACCGTCGCGGGTGGACATGAAGGCGCACATGGAAGAGCTGATCCACCACTTCAAGCTCTTCACCGAAGGCTTCCACGTGCCCGAGGGCGAGGCCTATGCCGCGGTGGAGCACCCGAAGGGCGAGTTCGGCATCTACCTGATCAGCGACGGTGCCAACAAGCCCTACCGGCTGAAGATCCGCGCGCCCGGATTCCCGCACCTGGCGGCGCTGGACGAGATGGCGCGCGGCCACATGATTGCCGACGCGGTGGCCATCATCGGCACGATGGACATCGTGTTTGGAGAGATCGACAGATGAATTTGAGCGAAGACATCCAGGCACGCTTTGCTCGGGAAGTGGCCAAGTACCCGGCCGAGCAGAAGCAATCTGCGGTGATGGCCTGCCTGGCCATCGTGCAGCACGAGCAGGGCCATGTCTCGGCCGAGGCCGAGAACGCCGTGGCCGCCTATCTGGGCATGGCGCCGATCGCGGTGCACGAGGTCACCACCTTCTACAACATGTACAACCAGCAGCCGGTGGGCAAGTTCAAGCTCAATGTCTGCACCAACCTGCCGTGCCAGTTGCGCGAAGGCGAAACCGCGCTGGACCATGTCTGCCAGCGGCTCGGCGTCGAGCCTTACGGCACGACGGCGGACGGCGTGTTCACGGTGCAGCCCAGCGAATGCCTGGGCGCCTGCGCCGACGCGCCGGTAATGCTGGTCAACGACCGCCAGATGCTCAGCTTCATGAGCCACGCGCGCCTCGACGAGCTGCTGGCCACGCTCGAGTCGCACGCCACCCAGGAAAGCCACTGACCATGCTGGACCTGTCCAAGTTCCAGGCCACCGGGCGCGAGACCTGCTTCCACGGCAGGCACATCGGCGCGCAGATCTACGACGGGCTGGACGGCCGCAACTGGCGCCTGCGCGACTACGAAGCGCGCGGCGGCTACCAGGCGCTGCGCAAGATCCTCGGCCTGGACGGCGGCTTGGGCATGACACCCGAGCAGGTCATCGCCGAGGTCAAGTCATCGGGCCTGCGTGGCCGCGGCGGGGCAGGCTTCCCCACGGGCCTGAAGTGGAGCTTCATGCCGAAGAACTACGCCGGCCCGAAGTACCTGGTGTGCAACTCGGACGAAGGCGAGCCTGGCACCTGCAAGGACCGCGACATCCTGGCCTACAACCCGCACATCGTCATCGAGGGCATGGCGATTGCCGCCTACGCGATGGGCGTGGCCACGGCCTACAACTACATCCACGGCGAGATCTTCGAGATCTACCAGCGCTTCGAAGACGCGCTGGACGAAGCGCGCAGCGCAGGCTACCTGGGCGAGCGTATCCTGGGCAGCGGCTTCAGCTTCCAGCTGCATGCCTTCCACGGTTTCGGCGCCTACATCTGTGGCGAGGAGACCGCGCTGCTCGAGTCGCTCGAGGGCAAGAAGGGCCAGCCGCGCTTCAAGCCGCCTTTCCCGGCCAGCTTCGGCGTGTATGGCAAGCCGACGACGATCAACAACACCGAGACCTTCGCCGCGGTGCCGTGGATCATCCGTAACGGTGGCGCACCGTACCTGGCCATCGGCAAGCCCAACAACGGCGGCACGAAGATCTTCTCGGTGGTCGGCGATGTGCAGCAGCCCGGCAACTTCGAGGTGCCGCTGGGCACATCCTTCGCCCAACTGCTCGAGCTGGCCGGCGGCGTGCGCGCCGGGCGCACGCTGAAGGCGGTCATCCCGGGCGGCTCGTCCGCGCCCGTGCTGCCGGCGAACATCATGCTCGACATCACGATGGACTACGACGCCATCGCCAAGGCCGGCTCGATGCTCGGCTCGGGCGCCGTCATCGTCATGGACGACACGCGCTGCATGGTCAAGAGCCTGCTGCGCCTGAGCTACTTCTACCAGCACGAAAGCTGCGGCCAGTGCACGCCGTGCCGCGAAGGCACCGGCTGGCTGTGGCGCATGGTCGACCGCATCGAGCATGGCAAGGGCCGCATGGAAGACATCGATCTGCTCGGCTCGGTCGCCGACAGCATCATGGGCCGCACCATCTGCGCGCTGGGCGATGCGGCGGCGCTGCCGGTGCGCGGCATGATCAAGCACTTCCGCGACGAGTTCGTGTTTCACGTCGAGCACAAGCACTGCATGGTCGGGCAGCGCCAGGCGGTGGCGGCATGAGATCCAATACCTTCACCGCAGAGGAACGGAGTGACGCAGAGGGTCGCAGAGGAGTATCAGGATCCCTTTGCATTCCTCTGCGCCAACTCGGCGTCCTCTGCGCCAGCTGCAGGGACGCCGCTGGCCTTCGCCAGGCACAGCGCCCGCGCAGGCGGGCTCTGTGTCCGGGCTCAGCTTCTGCGGTGAATGAATTCGGTACCGCGCATGATTGAGATTCAGCTCGACGGCAAGCCGGTCAGCGTCGCCCCCGGCAGCATGGTGATGCACGCGGCCGACGCAGCCGGCGTCTACGTTCCGCACTTCTGCTACCACAAGAAGCTCAGCATCGCGGCCAACTGCCGCATGTGCCTGGTGGACATCGAGAAGGCGCCCAAGCCGATGCCGGCGTGTGCCACGCCGGTGGCGCAGGGCATGGTGGTGCACACCAAGAGCGAGAAGGCGCTGAACGCGCAGAAGTCGGTGATGGAGTTCCTGCTCATCAACCACCCGCTCGACTGCCCCATCTGCGACCAGGGCGGCGAATGTCAGCTGCAGGACCTGGCGGTGGGCTACGGCAGCTCTGCCTCGCGCTATACCGAGGAAAAGCGCGTCGTCTTCCACAAGGATGTCGGCCCGCTGATCTCGATGCAGGAGATGAGCCGCTGCATCCACTGCACGCGCTGCGTGCGCTTCGGCCAGGAAGTGGCCGGGGTGATGGAGCTGGGCATGATCCATCGGGGCGAGCATTCCGAGATCACCACCGTCGCCGGCCGCACCGTCGATTCCGAGCTGTCGGGCAACATGATCGACATCTGCCCGGTCGGGGCACTGACCAGCAAACCCTTCCGCTACAGCGCGCGCACCTGGGAACTGGCACGCCGGCGCAGCATCAGCCCGCACGATTCCACCGGCGCCAACCTGATCATCCAGACCAAGGCCAACAAGGTCATGCGCGTGGTGCCGCTGGAGAACGAAGAGGTCAACGAGTGCTGGCTCGCCGACCGCGACCGCTTCTCCTACGAAGCGCTGAACAGTCCCTCTCGCCTGACCGCGCCGATGATCAAGCAGGGTGGGCAATGGCAGGCGGTGGACTGGAACACCGCGCTAGCCTATGTGGCCGACGGCCTGAAGCGCATCCATGCCGAATTCGGTGCCCAGGGCATTGGCGCGCTGGCCACGCCGCACAGCACGGTCGAAGAACTGCACCTGCTGGCCAAGCTGGTGCGCGGCCTGGGCAGCGACAACATCGACTTCCGCACGCGCCATGCCGACTTCTCCAACACCGCGCCGGCCGGTTCGGCGCGTTGGCTCGGCACTTCGATCGCCTCGCTGTCGACGCTGCACGGTGCGCTGGTCATCGGCTCCTTCCTGCGCAAGGACCATCCGTTGTTTGCGCAGCGGCTGCGCCAGGCCGCGCGCAAGGGTGCGCAGGTCCACAGCCTGCATGCCCTGCACGACGACTGGCTGATGCCGATGGGCGTGCGGCTGGTGTCGGCGCCCAGTGCCTGGGTGCGGTCGCTGGCCGAAATCGCCGCCGCCGTGGCTGCAACCAAGGGCGTGACGGCGCCGCTGCAGGCCTCGGCCGGTGAGGGCGCACAGGCGATCGCGACGTCGCTGTTGTCCGGCGAACGCCAGGCAGTGCTGCTGGGCAACGCCGCGGCCCAGCACCCGCAGGCCGGCGAGTTGCTCGCGCTGGCGCAATGGATCGGCACGCACACCGGGGCCAGCGTCGGCTACCTCAGCGAAGCGGCCAACACCGTCGGTGCGCAACTGGTGCGCGCGTTGCCGCAGGCAGGTGGCCTGAATGCCGCGCAGATGCTGTCGCAGCCGATGAAGGCGCTGTTGCTGCTGAATGTCGAGCCGGTGCTGGACAGTGCCGATCCGGCCGCGGCCCAGGCCGCACTGGCCGGCAGCGGCCTGGTCGTCGCCCTCAGCGCGTTCAAGGATGCGGCGGTCGACCACGCGGACGTATTGCTGCCGATCGCGCCATTCAGCGAGACCGCGGGATGCTTCATCAATGCCGAAGGCCGGATGCAGAGTTTTGCCGGCGTCGTCGCCCCGTTGGGCGAAACACGCCCGGCCTGGAAGGTGCTGCGCGTATTGGGCAACCTGCTGGGGCTGGACGGCTTCAGTCAGGACGGCGCCGAGCAGGTGCGCGTCGAGGCGCTGGGCGACGTGGCCAACCTGGCGGCGCGGCTGGACAACACCAGCACGGCGGCGTTCTCGTCCGGCACGCCCAGCCCGGCGCTGGAACGCGTGGCCGACGTGCCCATCTATGCCGCCGACGCCCTGGTGCGCCGTGCCGAAGGGTTGCAGTTGACGGCCGATGCCCGGGCGCCCAAGGCCAGCCTGCCCAGCCGCCTGTGGGCCGAGCTCGGCCTGGTGCCGGGTGACGCAGTGCGCCTGACCCAGGGCGCGGCGTCGCTGTGCATCGCCGCGGTGGAAGATCCGGGTCTGGCACCGACCGTGGTGCGCGTGCCGGCAGGCCATGCCGACACTGCCGCACTCGGTGCGATGTTCGGCGCACTCGGCGTGGCCAAGGCCTGAGGCAGCGACATGCTCGATTCCGTGAATCAATTCGGTACCGGGCTGATGGGCCCGACGCTGTGGGCCGTCGTCTGGAGCCTGATCAAGATCGTGGCGCTGATCGTGCCGCTGATGCTGAGCGTGGCCTACCTCACGCTGTGGGAGCGCAAGGGCATCGGCTTCACGCAGTTGCGCCCGGGGCCCAACCGCGTCGGCCCCTTCGGCCTGCTGACGCCGATCGCCGACGCCGTGAAGCTGATGTTCAAGGAGATCATCCGGCCCACCGCGGCGAACAAGCCGCTTTTCTTCCTGGGCCCGGTGATGACCATCATGCCGGCGCTGGCCGCCTGGGTGGTGATCCCCTTCGGCCCCGAGGTGGCGCTGGCCAACATCAACGCCGGGCTGCTGTTCCTGATGGCCATCACCTCGCTCGAGGTGTACGGGGTGATCATCGCCGGCTGGGCCAGCAACTCCAAGTACGCCTTCCTGGGTGCGCTGCGTGCGTCGGCGCAGATGGTCAGCTACGAGATCGCCATGGGCTTTGCACTGGTGGTGGTGCTGATGGTCTCGGCCAGCATGAACATGAGCGACATCGTGCTGGCGCAGGACAAGGGCAGCTTCGCCGACATGGGCCTGAATTTCCTGTCCTGGAACTGGCTGCCGTTGCTGCCGATCTTCGTCGTGTACTTCATCTCCGGCTTGGCCGAGACCAACCGCCACCCCTTCGACGTGGTCGAGGGCGAGTCCGAGATCGTCGCCGGCCACATGATCGAGTACTCGGGCATGTCCTTCGCCATGTTCTTCCTGGCCGAGTACGCCAACATGATCCTGGTGTCGATGCTGGCGGTGATCCTGTTTCTCGGCGGCTGGCTCAGCCCCTTCGATTTCGCGCCCTTCACCTGGATCCCGGGCTGGGGCTGGATCATCCTCAAGACCTTTGTCGTGGTCACCATGTTCCTGTGGGTGCGCGCCACCTTCCCGCGCTACCGCTATGACCAGATCATGCGGCTGGGCTGGAAGATCTTCATCCCTATCACCCTGGTGTGGCTGGTGGTGGTGGGGCTGTGGATCCAGTCGCCGCTGAACATCTGGCATTGACATGAACCACCCCCTACGCGCTTCGCGCGCCCCCTCAAGGGGGCACCGCCAGCGGCCCGGCAAAGCCGGTTCCGCGGCGGTCGCTCGACGCGTGATTCACGAGACGCATTGGAGCAACTGACATGTCAACAGTCGCCTCGATCAAGGAACTGATGTCCAGCTTCATGCTGGCCGAGCTGTTCAAGGGCCTGCGCGTCACCGGCAAGTACTTCTGGGCACGCAAGATCACCGTGCAGTTCCCGGAGGAGAAGACACCTCAGTCGCCGCGCTTCCGTGGCCTGCACGCGCTGCGCCGCTATGAAAACGGCGAGGAGCGCTGCATCGCCTGCAAGCTGTGCGAGGCGGTGTGCCCGGCGCTGGCCATCACCATCGAATCGGAAGTGCGCGACGACGGCTCGCGCCGCACCACGCGCTACGACATCGACCTCACGAAGTGCATCTTCTGCGGCTTCTGCGAGGAAAGCTGCCCGGTGGATTCGATCGTCGAGACGCATATCCTCGAGTACCACGGCGAAAAGCGCGGCGACCTGTATTTCACCAAGGACATGCTGCTCGCCGTGGGCGACCGCTACGAAAAAGAAATCGCCGCCGCAAAGGAGGCTGACGCCAAGTACCGCTGAGTTGCAGCGGGCCTTCGCCAGCCCTAGCCCATGAACATAACGAGCGCGCTCTTCTACCTCTTCTCCTTCGTGCTGCTGTTTGCAGCCTTCCGTGTCATCACCGCGCGCAGCACCGTGCATGCGGCGCTGTACCTGGTGCTGGCCTTCGGCACCGCGGCCTGCGTGTGGATGCTGCTGCGCGCCGAGTTCCTGGCCATCGCGCTGGTGCTGGTCTACGTGGGCGCGGTGATGGTGCTGTTCCTGTTCGTGGTGATGATGCTGGATGTCGATGCCGACAGCGTGCGCCAGGGCTTCTGGAAGCACTTTCCGCTGGCCGGCTTCGTCGGTGCGCTGATCGCGCTGGAAATGGCGCTGGTGCTGATGGGCGGCTTCCGCCTGACCGAGGCGCCGCCGCTCGACCCGGCGGAGCTGAAGCTGGGCAACAGCAAGATGCTCGGCATCGAGATCTACACCTACTACCTGTACCCGCTGCAGGTGGCAGCGGTGCTGCTGCTGGTGGCCATCATCGCGGCCATCGCGCTGACGCTGCGCCAGCGCAAGGACAGCCGCCACATGGACCCGAGCGAGCAGGTGCGCGTGAAGCGCGGCGACCGCTTGCGCATGGTGAAGATGCAACCGACCATCGAAGCGCCCTCGGCAGCCGATGGCGAAGGGGGCAGGGCATGAGCCTGGGCCCGATCACGCTCGGCCACTACCTGTCGCTGGGCGGCATGCTGTTCGCGCTGTCGGTCATCGGCATCTTTCTCAACCGGCGCAACCTGATCGTGCTGCTGATGGCCATCGAGTTGATGCTGCTGGCCGTGAACCTGAACTTCATCGCCTTCTCGCACTTTCTCGGCGACATGGGCGGCCAGGTGTTCGTGTTCTTCATCCTCACGGTGGCGGCGGCCGAATCGGCCATCGGCCTGGCGATCCTGGTGGTGCTGTTCCGCAATCGGGCGTCCATCAATGCCGATGAACTCGACGCTCTCAAGGGATGACATGGGCCAGCTCCGTGGCACCTGCGGCGCTTCGCCGCCAAGGGGGCGCCAGCTTCGCTGCGGCCGTGCCGCTGCCGCGGCGGCCAAATGGCCCGCCGCCGATGGACTCATGACCTATGTCTAGCTCAATCACCGAAGGACTGCTTCTCACCATCGCGCTGGCGCCACTCGCCGGCTCGCTGGTCGCCGGGCTGGCCGGCAAGGCCGTGGGCCGCACAGGCGCGCACAGCGTCACCATCCTGGGCGTACTGGTGTCGTTCATCGGTTCGGCCATGGTGCTCAACGACGTGGCCAACCACGGCGCGCGCTTCAACGCCACGGTCTATGAATGGATGGTCGTCGGCGGCCTGAAGATGGAGATCGGCTTCCTCATCGACGGCCTGTCGGCGATGATGATGTGCGTCGTCACCTTCGTGTCGCTGATGGTGCACATCTACACCGTCGGCTACATGGCCGACGACGACACCTCGCCCGGCGGCTACCAGCGTTTCTTCAGCTACATCTCGCTGTTCACCTTCAGCATGTTGATGCTGGTGATGAGCAACAACTTCCTGCAGCTGTTCTTCGGCTGGGAGGCGGTGGGCCTGGTGTCCTATCTGCTGATCGGCTACTACTACGCCAAGCCGACGGCGATCTTCGCCAACATGAAGGCCTTCTTAGTCAACCGGGTCGGCGACTTCGGTTTCATCCTCGGCATCGGGCTGATCGTGGCCCATGCCGGCACGCTGAACTACGGCGAGACCTTCGCCAAAGCGCCCGAGCTGGCCAGGCTGGGATTCCCGGGGCAGGACTGGATGCTGATCACCGTGATCTGCATCTGCCTGTTCATCGGTGCGATGGGCAAGAGCGCGCAGGTTCCGCTGCATGTGTGGCTGCCCGACTCGATGGAAGGCCCGACGCCGATCTCGGCGCTGATCCATGCCGCCACCATGGTCACCGCCGGCATCTTCATGGTCGCGCGCATGTCACCGCTGTTCGAGCTTTCCGACACGGCGCTGAACCTGGTGCTGGTCATCGGCGCCATCACGGCGCTGTTCATGGGTTTCATGGGCGTGATCCAGAACGACATCAAGCGCGTGGTGGCCTATTCCACGCTGTCGCAGCTGGGCTACATGACGGTGGCGCTCGGCGCCTCGGCCTACTCGGTGGCGGTGTTCCACCTGATGACGCACGCCTTTTTCAAGGCGCTGCTGTTCCTGGCCGCCGGCTCGGTGATTCTCGGCATGCACCATGACCAGGATATCCGCAACATGGGCGGCCTGCGCAGATACATGCCCATCACCTGGATCACCTCACTGCTGGGCTCGATGGCGCTGATCGCGGTGCCGTTCTTCGCCGGCTTCTATTCGAAGGACAGCATCATCGAGGCGGTGCACTTCAGCCAGCTGCCGGGGTCCGGGTTCGCTTACTTCGCGGTGGTGGCCAGCGTCTTCGTCACCGCGCTGTACAGCTTCCGCATGTACTTTCTGGTGTTCCACGGCCCGGAACGCTTCCGCCACAAGCCCTTCCCGGGTGAACACGACCACCCCGACGAGCACGGCCATGTGCACGTGCATGAGCCGCATGAATCTGCGGCCGTGGTGACGGTTCCGCTGGTGCTTCTGGCGATCGCGTCGGTGGGCATCGGCTATCTGATGATTCAGCCGATGCTGTATGGCGGCTTCTTCAAGGATTCGATCGTCGTCCTGCCGCTGCACCCGGCAATGGCCGATATGGCCCGTGAGTTCCGCGGCGCCTGGGGCATGGCGATGCATTCGGTCAGCACGCTGCCCTTCTGGCTGATGCTGGCCGGCGTGATCGTGGCCTATGTGCTGTACATCCTGAAGCCCGAGCTGCCGGCGGCGATCCGCTCGCGCTTCGCCTTCGTCTACCGCCTGCTCGACAACAAGTACTACTTCGACTGGTTCAACGAGAACGTGCTCGCGGCGCTGGCGCGCGGCATGGGCCAGGGCCTGTGGAAGGGCGGTGACGTGGCCCTCATCGACGGCTTCATCAACGGCTCGGCGCGGGTCGTCGGCGGCGTGGGTTCGGCGCTGCGCCTGCTGCAGACGGGTTTCATCTACTGGTACGCGCTGGTCATGGTGCTCGGCGTGTTTGCCTTGCTGAGCTGGCAGCTGTGGCCTCATCTGTCGGGATTGATCGGCCGTTGACGACGCAGCTGCCGCGGAGAACAAGAACATGGGTCTTCTGAGTGTCGCCATCTGGCTGCCGATCATCGCCGGTGCGGTGTTGCTGGCGCTGGGCCGCGATGAGCATGCGAATACGGTGCGCTGGGTGGCGCTGCTGGCGGCGATCGCCAGCTTCCTCGTCACCATCCCGCTGATCACAGGCTTCGACAGCAGCACCGCGGCCATGCAGTTCCAGGAAGACCTGCCCTGGATTTCGCGTTTCAACGTGCGCTACCGGCTCGGCGTGGACGGCATCTCGGTGTGGTTTGCCCTGCTCACCTCGTTCATGACGGTGATCGTCGTCATCGCCGGCTGGGAGGTGATCACGCAGCGAATCAACCAGTACATGGGCGCGTTCCTGCTGCTTTCGGGGCTGCTGGTGGGCGTGTTCAGCGCGCTCGACGGGCTGCTGTTCTACGTGTTCTTCGAGGCCACGCTGATCCCGATGTACATCATCATCGGCGTGTGGGGCGGGCCGAACCGCGTCTATGCGGCCTTCAAGTTCTTCCTCTACACCTTGCTCGGCTCGCTGCTCATGCTGGTGGCGCTGGTCTACCTCTACTTCAAGTCGGGCGGCAGCTTCGACATCCTCACCTGGCACAAGCTGCCACTGTCGGCCGAGGCGCAGGTGCTGCTGTTCTTCGCCTTCTTCGCCGC
>DASQFA010000166.1:0-12295 GCA_035633375.1 Rubrivivax sp. | reverse complement strand
GCGACACCGCTTCGTAGATGCGGCGAATGTCCTTGCTCAACAAGGTCGACGCTTCGTGTCGCGACGCCAGCCCAAGGCGCCAGCCCAAGGCGAAGCCGTCGCGTGGTTGCTCTGGTACAACCAGGCCCGATTGCAATCGACGCTATTTGCCGCCCAGGCCAAGCCAGTCAGTTCGTAGCGCGGCGATGGCGTACGGATTCCAGTGGCAAGGTCATGTCGCTTGATCGCCTCTACCATTCCCGTCCATCCCAACCCTCGGCGCAACCATGAGTGTTCACAAAGGCTTGGCAGGCTCTCGATCGGCGCCCCTTGCGCCCGCGGCCTTCTGGCAGGACATGCGCACCACCGATTTCGCGACCATCGACGCGGTTCGCACCATCGCGCTGCTGCCGGTGGCTGCCGTCGAGCAGCACGGGCCGCACCTGCCGCTGTCGACCGACGCGGTCATCAACGAAGGCATCGTGCGCCTGATGATGCAGCGCTTGCCGGCCGACAGCTCGGTGCTCGTGTTGCCGGCACTCACGGTAGGCGACAGCCTCGAACACACAGCATTCAAAGGCACGTTGAGCGTTGACCTGCAGGCCTTGCTCGGGCTGTGGTTGTCCATGGGGCACAGCGTGGCGCGTGCGGGCGTGCGCAAGCTGGTGATCTTCAACAGCCACGGCGGGCAGCGAGCGCATGTCGACCAGGTTGCGCTGCGCCTGCGCGTGGACTGCGGCATGTTGGTGGTGCGCGCCCACAGCTTTGCGTTGGGCACCCCGGCGGGTCTGTTCGATGCCGACGAATTGATGCATGGCCTTCACGGCGGTGCGGTGGAGACCTCGCTGATGCTGCACCTGCGCCCGGATCTCGTGCGGCAGGACGCGCTGGCCGACTTCCCGTCGACGGGGCGGTCATTGGCCGCGCGGGGCGGCATGCTGGGCTTGGAAGAGCCGGCGGGCCTGGGCTGGATGATGCAGGACATCAACCCCGACGGCGCATGCGGCAACGCCACCGCCGCCACGGCGGCCAAGGGCAAGCGCCTGCTGGAGCATTGGGCGGATC
Source organism: Rubrivivax sp. (assembly GCA_035633375.1). Lineage (GTDB taxonomy): Bacteria > Pseudomonadota > Gammaproteobacteria > Burkholderiales > Burkholderiaceae_C > Rubrivivax. Next base: position 11,251 of record DASQFA010000166.1, on the reverse strand, counting down.
GGCTGGTCACCCTGTTGGGCGAGGTGGCCCGGCATCCGCTGCCTTAGCCCGCCGCCGGGGCGCTGCCTGGGTCATCGGCCGCCGTCTGTGCGCAATGTGCGGCATGTGCGGCATGTGCCGCATGTGCCGCATGTGCCGGAGGCGCATGCGTGAAGTGCCCGGCGCGCTCGTGCTTCGTTTGCACATAGCGCGCATTGAACGGATTCACAGGCGCCAGAAGCGCGACCCGGTCCGCGACCTCCAGGCCGGAACGCCGCAGGAAATCTATCTTGTGCGGGTTGTTGGTCAGCAACCGGATGCGTGAGATGCCCAGCTGCTTTAGCATCGCCACGGCGGGGCCGAAGTCGCGCTCGTCGGCGCAGAAGCCCAGGTAGCGATCGGCGTCGATGGTGTCCAGCCCCGCATCTTGCAGACGGTAGGCGCGCAGCTTGTTGGCCAGGCCGGTGCCCCGCCCCTCCTGGGGCAAGTACAGGAGAACGCCCCCCGTTTTGGCCAGGCGTGCGATGCCCAGCCGCAACTGGTCGCCGCAGTCGCAGCGCAGGCTGCCCAGCAGGTCGCCGGACAGGCAGGCGGAGTGCATGCGCACGGGCACCGGCCGGCTGAGGTCCAACTGGCCGACGACGATGGCCACGTGTTCTGCGTCACCATGCGGCTCACGGAACAACACGAGCGTGCAATCATCACAGGCAGCAATGGGCATGTGCGCGTCACTGACGCGGATCAGTTCTGATGCAGCGCCAGGTTCCGATGCGGCCGCTGCGATCAAGTCAGTGTCGAAGATCCGCAGCACTTCCATCTGGCGCAGACCCGGCAGCGCCCCGGCGGGGACTTCGAACATCAGCAGCGCGGGAACGAGGCGTGTGCGCTTGGTCATTCTCAACACGCCTTCCAGCGCCAGACCCGCTGGCCGCGCGCCGACCAGGTCGGCGGCTTGCGCCGTGGTGGCTGCCCCAGGCAGGACCGCAGCCAGCCGCTGCACGCGCTCGACCGTGATGGGGGCATCGAGCCGCAACGAGCATGCACCTGAAACCTGCGACCCGCCGATGGCCCGCAAGCGCTCTGCGGTGAGCAGGAGCCGCGGCGTCCCCGCGGTCACGACCAGCCCTTGCAGTCGGGCCGCGCACAGCGTTTCCACCGCGGCCAGCATCACGGCCGGTGCCGCGCGATCGGCGCTTTCCATGAGCACGGAACGTCCACGCCGGAACTCCGTCTGCATCCGGTCGAGCCGGATCGCGGCTTGCGCGTCAGCGACCGCGGGGCACGCCTGTTGGCGGTTGAGTGGAGGAGATTTCATGGTCAGGCTGCCTTTGCAGATTGCATTGCATTGGAAATCGCCCCACCAGCAGGCGACGCGTGGTGAGCCGTCAGGCCCGGCGAATTAATTTGCTCCGCAGCGGCAGTTACGATGGCTAAAGCGTTCCCGTTGCCAAGCCACCGACATGCAGTCCTGCAGGGGGGCTTGCCAAGCGACCGCCATGCACGCCTGCCACCGGCCCCTGCCCTAGACCAGATGAATGACTCTCCGTCTTCCGCGGGTTCTCCAGGCCTGAACGCCGACGTCCGGTCGGCGGTGGGACTGTGGCCGATCCTCCTCGACATCGCACGGGCGCGTCGCCCTGGCGACATGCCGACCTTGCCGCTCGACACATTGACCTGGGCGAGCGACACCGGCTGGCAACCGCAGGGCCACTGGGACGCCCAGGCGCTGGAGTTGTTCGATCTGTTCAAACCCTTGTTGGACTTTCGGCCAGAGGGCGCGGCCTGTGTGATCGCCCAACTGGGCCAGAGCCTGGATGGCTGCGTGGCGACGCGCACCGGCGACTCAAGCTTCATCAACGGCTCCGAGAACCTGCTGCACCTTCATCGCCTGCGCGCCCTGTGCGACGCCGTGATCGTGGGGGCCGGCACGGTCGTCGCCGACAACCCCCGATTGACGACTCGCCGCGTCGCCGGCCCCCATCCCACCCGCGTGCTGCTCGATCCGCAGCTCAGGCTGGCCGGCCACGTCGAGACTGCGCATGTCTTCAACGACGCGCAGGCGCCCACGCTGTGGTTGTGTGATGCACGGTGGCGGGACGACGCGGTCGCGCAGGTGGGTGCAGATCGCGTGCTGGCCGTGAGCGGCCTGCTGCGGGACGACGGCACGCCGCATCTGGCGCAGGCCGTGACGGCGCTGCAGTCGCGCGGTCTGACGCGACTCTTTGTCGAAGGCGGCGGCGTGACGGTGTCGCGCTTTCTCGCGCAGCGATGCCTGGACCGGCTGCACCTGGCTGTCGCGCCGATCATCATCGGCGACGGCCGACCGGGCCTGCGATTCGAGGGCGCGGCTCGCCTGGCCGATTGCCCTCGTCCGAAGTGCCGCGTGTATCGAATGGGGCGGGATCATCTGTGGGACCTGGATCTGCGCACGCCGACCTGACTGTCATGAGCCTGGCGTGGCAACGATGTCCACGTGCCCGACCCGCAAACGAGAGCTGCCGATGCCGGCGCCGCGACGGGCCCGCCAGGAGCGCACGGCGTCTTGTTCGGCCGGGTTCTGTTCCAGCGCCGCAGCCGCCATGCCTTCGACCATCGCGAGCATCATCCGCGGCGCCAGCGCACCATCGATGACCCAATCGGTCTGCGTCTGCAGCGTCTCGTAACCGGCGCACGCCATCTGCTGCAAGGCGACAGTGGCTGCCTGCGAGCCCAATGCCGGCCCGAAGCCCTTGTCGCGTCGCTGATGTTGGCAAAAGAGCCCGTGCACGAGTTCGTCATCCGGGTCGGTCGAACTCCAGGCCGTCCGACCGTCGACAGTCAAGCCGAACAACACGGCGGCGCGGGCGGCCCGGGCCTTGTGTATCAGCGCCTGCAGCCACGGCGCGGAGACAAGGTCCAGCAGCGCGGAGGCGGTGACGAGTGGCATCTCACCGAAATCAAGGCTTGCCAGATCACGCGCCAGTTCGACACGTTGACAGACGACCTTGGCGTGGAAGCCGGTTCCGGCGATGTCGAAGGCTTGTTCGGCGCCCGCACCGCCTTCGCGCATGAATCGGTATTCGTGCCGGCGCGCCCATTCGGCCAGAGCATCCGGCACCGCAGCCAGTAGCGCGGCGTCATGATCAACGAGGCGCCAATGCTGCGCGCCGCCCAGGCCTGGCGCCAACGCCCGCAGGTTTGCGCCATGGCCGCAAGCCAGATCGATCACCGCAAGTGACTCGCCAGGCGATCGGTTGCGCCATTGCGCCAGCCGTCGGGGCAGGTCCAGCGCCGCCGCGACCTTTTCGCGGGCCACGTGATCGAAGGGCTCACGCAGATGCAGCCAATTGGCGCTGAATCCGTTCATGGCATTGCGCTCGCTTCGCATGCCATGTCGAGCGACCCCAACGCCGCTGCAAAGCGCGCTTGAACCTGGGGCCAGGTGGGCAGGGCGGCGCGCGCCGCTCGCGCTCCCGCGGCCAGTCGGGCGCGCAAGGCGGGCTCATCGAGCAGGGTGGCCAGCGCAGCGCGCAGCGCCACCACGTCACCCGGCGGCACGAGCACACCGGCTTCGCGGGGCACCGTATCGGGGATGGCGCCTGCCGTCGTGCTCACGACGGGCAAGCCATGCGCAAGCGCTTCGGTCAGCGCCATCCCATAGCCTTCGAAGTACGAGGGAAGCACCACGGCGTCGGCTTGTCCATACATGGTCTGCAGCGCATCCGCCGAGACTTCACCGTGCAGGCGCACCCTGTCCCCCAGTCCGTGCTCGGCAATGGCCGAACGCAAGGCGTCCGCCGTGGCGGTATCCCGCGTCATGCTGCCCACACAGTGCAGGGTCCAGGCGCGGTCCTGCAGGCCGCGCAAGGCTTCGATCAGGACGGCGTGGCCTTTGCGCGGGATCAGGGTCGCGACGCAGAGGAACGACAGGCCAGTGCGCACCGGATGCACACCCGATCCGACGGCCAGTGGCGCCCAGTCCGTTCCCGGGGGGACCACATGGACACGCCCGGCGGCCACGCCATAACGGGCCAGCTCACGCGAGGTGGCTGCACTGGTCACGATCACGGCGCGCGCGGTGGCCAATGCGCGTCGCTCGCTGTCGAAGAGCGCGCGGCCCTGCGGCGCACTCAGGCCGGTTTCCAGCGCAAGCGGGTGATGCACCAACGCCACCCAGCGCAGCCGTGCCGCATGCTGTTCGGCCAGCCCGGGCATGGCCCCGAACGCCAAGCCATCAACGACGACCGTCGCGCTATCAGGAATAGCGGCCAGCTGCTGCGCGGCGTGGGCCAGCGCCGCAGCGTCCGGCCAGGGAAAACCGGCATCGAGTGCGATGACGTCGACCTCGCGGCCTGCCGCGCGCAATCCGGCGATCATCTGGCGGTCATAGCCGTAGCCGCCGGTGACGCTGCTCAGCTCACCGGGCACCACGAAGACCAGCTTGGGTGCGGACATGGCTCGACGCTCGGGGCCTCAAGCGGCCGCACGCGCTGGCAGCACACCTTCGTAGGCGGCCCACGCAACGTGCGACTCGTGCAAGCTCACCTTCAGGTGGCTCAGGCCACCGGCATTGGCGCCCAGTTCGCCGGCAGCGATGCGCGCGGCCACACGATCGAAGACGACGCGGGCGAGGAACTCGGTGGTGGTGTTGCGTCCTTGGAAGGCGCTCTCTTCGTCGAGATTGCGGAAGTTCAAATCGCCCACCACTTCGTGCAACACCTGCGTGGCCCGGCCGATGTCGACCACGATTCCGTCCGCGTCCAGCTCGGCCCGGCGCAGTTCCAAGTCGACCACGTAGGTCGCTCCGTGCATGCGCTGCGCCGGGCCGAAGACCTGGCCCTGGAAGCTGTGGGCGATCATGAAATGGTCGCGGACATTGACGCTGTACATGGCAATTCCTCGCTGTGGTCGATTCAGGGGTAGTCGATTCGATGACACAAGCCGGCATCCGATGTGGGCGCGGCCAGGCGCGCCAGCACGGCAGGCAAAGTGGCAAAGGGCGCCGCATCGGTGATCAGGGCGTCCAGGGCCGGGTCCGTCAGCAGCGACAGGCTCAGCTCGATGCGACGGCGATGGCTCCAGCGGCTGCGCTGCGCCGTGGCCACCTGCCCCACCTGTGAACTCTTCAGCAGCAGCCGCCGCGAATGAAACGCCCCACCCAGCGGCACACTCACGTCGCGCTGTCCGTACCAGCTCAGCTCGAGCACGGTGGCCTCGAAGGCCGCCAGGCGCAGGGCCGTCGCCAGGCCCTCGGCCCTGCCGCTGGCGTGGATCACGAGATCCGCTTCGTCGCGCGCGGCCTCGGGCACGGCGAAGCTCACACCCAGCCGTTCGGCGACTTCGCGGCGCGCCACTTGCGTATCCACCACCTCCACCGCGCAGCCAGGCACGCGGCCCGCCAGCCAGGCGACGAGCAGGCCCACGGTGCCGCCGCCGACGACGCTGATGCGATCGCCAAGGCGTGGCGCAGCGTCCCACAGCGCATTGACCGCCGTCTCCAGGTTGGCCGCGAGCACGGCCCGCGCCGGCGGCACACCGTCGGGCAGCACATGAACGGCATCGGTGGGCACCACGTACCGGGTCTGGTGCGGGAACAGGCAGAACACGGCGCGGCCCAAGAGTTCGGCGGGGCCCACTTCCGCGATGCCGACGCTGCTGTAGCCGTACTTCAGCGGGCCTGGAAAATCGCCCGACTGAAAGGGTGCGCGCATGCGCTCGAACTCACTGGTCGGCACCTCGCCGCGAAAGACCAGGGTCTCGGTGCCGCGGCTGATGCCGCTGTGCAGGGTGCGCACCTGTACCTGACCCGCGGCCGGTTCGGGCAGCGTCTCGTAGCGCAACTCGGCGCAGCCTGGCTCGACCAGCCAGCAGGCCTGTGCCGATGATGCCGTCATGGGTTCAGGGGCCGGTGCAGCAACGCAAGCGCGTCGTGCTGCATCTGTGCGCTGTGACCGGCACCTTCCCGCGCAGCGCCGGCCTCGCCAGGGCCAGCCGATGCTTCAATCAGATGACGGATCTCGGCGACGATCGCTGCCTGCAGCGATTCCGCAGCGCAAGCATTGGCCTGTTGCCCCGGCCCGAATGCAACCCGCGCGACCATCTTCTGGTATCGCGGCAGGGCCACCTGCAAGACCGCTGCAAGCCGCTGCTTGTCGTGGGCGGTGCGGCGCAAAAGCGTCAGGACATGCCGCTGCGCTTGTGGCGAGATGACATGGCTGACAAGCGCCGGAATGAATCGGGTCTGCGGCACCCGCCGCGCGAACAGGACATAGCTGTCCGACCAGCGAAGCAGCGAATCGACCGCCTTGCGCCGACCGAAGGTCGCCGGGTCGGGTTCGATTTCACCGGCCGGAAACGTCAACAAGGCGCCGCCTTGCTTCAGATGCGTCACGCCGGCGCGCACCACGCCCATCCGCCCGAGCTCGTGGTCGGGCACCAGGATCAAGTGTCTGGCGACATTCGGCAGCGCGCGAAGGAAGGGCCGGTCCAACGCAATCACGCGCAGATCGGGGCGCGACGCCAGGCTCGCGAGCAGCGCAACGGTGTCGGTCATGCCCGGGTGATTGGCGAGAATGACTGCCGGGCCCGTGGCCGGGACATGGTCACCACCCGACACCTGCGTGCCGGCCGCCATCCGGTGCGCCAACCACGAACTGCCTTGCGCAAGCCCCTGCTCGCCCACGAGTTGGTCGAACTCCTGGGCCACGAGAGCGAAGCGTCGGGCGGTCGGCCACAGCAGTCGCTGAAGGGACGTGTGCCGCAGGCACATCAGCCCCGCGGCATCGACGAGGTCGTCGAGATTGATGTCGGTCAGTCTGTCGAGCAGCGTCGACGAAGCCCTCGACTCCGCCGCTGCCCGAGCGCCCCGGGTGTCGGTGATGTCATCGTCGGGTTCCGGCATCCCGAAACGCTGTTTGTCTGTCAACATGTTGGGCCCCGCGAGCTGCAACGGCCCGACAGATTACTCGGACGTCTTGCCGTCGAAATGTTCAGTATCGGCCTCGGCGTCCGCGCGGGTGCGATGCACGACGCCGTCGCGATGGTTCGGTGGCGCGTAAAGCGTATAGAGCTTCAGGGGTTGGCTCCCCGTGTTCACTATATTGTGCTTCGCACCGGCGGGCACGAGCACCGCGAATCCGGCATGGATCGAGGTTCGCACCCCGTCGAGGACGGCTTCACCGCTACCCTCTTCAACCCTGAAGAACTGGTCGAGTTGGTGAACCTCGGCTCCGATCTCTTCCTGCGGTTTCAACGCCATCAGCACGAGCTGGCAGTTCTTTGCCGTGTAGAGCACCTTGCGGAACTCGTTGTTTCCGGTCGCCAGACCCTCGATGTCTTGTACAAAGCCCTTCATCGCGACTCCTTTTGTTGATTTGACTCCCGACCCAATCCGCTTGCTCGACGGCAGCCTTGGGCGACCGTAGGCAACTCGCCAACTGTGGGCGCCGAAGCGCGTGGCTTCCGTTCGATAGCGAACATAGCCCGCCGTTCTCGAGCCCGCGGTAATCCTGTTTCGGCTCGGCGGCTGGCAGGACGACCTGACGCCTGGCTCAACCCGATCCAGACTGGGTGGGCCGTGCGTAGTCCCGGCCGACCATGGCCCGTGCATACAGGTAGTTGGCCCGTGCGCGTTCGCTCAGCGCGTCCATATCGACGCAACCCGACGCATCGCAGGGGAACGACAACGCGCCACCCTGCTGGAACAGCGACACGAAGCGCAACTGGTACGCCGCGAGCGCGGCGAGGCAGGGTGTGCGTTGTGTCGAACCCATGATCGTCTTCGGTATTGCCCAGTGTGCGCGCGCCATGGGACCGCGCCCGTCGGCGGCAGCCCTGGCGCGGTGTCGGTGAGCGCCCCGGCTGCACCGGCCCGCTTGTCCTACACATCTCAGTGCGATCCAGGCCTGCAGCGTAGGAGATCGACTACGGGCGGCGACGGTGCCGTCCGCTGGGCACGAGGCAGGCAGCCACCCATAGTCCGAAGTCCCCCGATCAAATGACCTCTACAAGGAATTCCATGAACAAGCAATTCGCGTTCAAACTGTCGCTGCTGACGGCCGGCCTGCTGGCGTTGCCGCTGGCCCAGGCGGCGAACATGAGCAAGGCCGACTACGACACCGGCAAGGCTCGCATCGGCGCCGTCTACCAGGCCGAGCGCAGCGCCTGCGCCGCGCAGACCGCCAACGCCAAGGACGTATGCGTCGAAGAGGCCAGCGCCAAGCACAAGGTGGCACGCGCCGAACTCGAATACGGCTACAGCGCCAAGCCGGCCGACCAGGCCAAGCTGCGTGTCGCCAAGGCCGAAGCGGCCTACGCGGTGGCCAAGGAGAAGTGCGACGACAAGGCCGGCAACGCCAAGGACGTGTGCGTGCAGGAAGCCAAGGCGACCGAGACCAAGGCCTTGGCGGACGCGAAGATGGGCGAGCAGATTGGTGAAGCCAAGGTCGGCGCCAGCGACGCCAAGCGCGATGCCGACTACAAGGTGGCTGTCGAGAAGTGCGACGCCATGGCCGGCGACGCCAAGGCAAGCTGCTTGAGCAGCGCAAAGCTCGCCTTCGGCAAGAGCTGAAGCCCGCCGCGACGGGTGTTTCGACAGGCCCGCGCACGCGGGCCTTTTGCTTTTCTATTCAGCGCATCCAGGAGCAGACGCCGATGTCCTTTGCCGAATGGTCGATTGTCATCGGCACGCTGCTGGTCACGATGGTGCTGGCCGGCACGCTGCTCGGCCGGCTGCCGCTGAGCAGCGCGATGGTCTACCTGGCGCTGGGCTGGATGCTCGGCCCCGACGGCGGCAACGTGCTGCGTCCCGACCCGGTGGCCCATGCCGCGCTGTTGGAGCGGCTGGCCGAAGTGGCGCTGCTGATCTCGCTGTTCGCCGTCGGCCTGCGCCTGGGCGTGCCCTTGCGCGACCGGCGCTGGCGGCTGCCGCTGCGCCTGGCCTTTCTGTCGATGGCAACGATGGTGGCCCTGGTCAGCGCCATCGGCGTGTACTGGCTGCAGCTGCCGCTGGGCATGGCCGTGTTGCTGGGCGCGATCCTGGCGCCGACCGACCCGGTGCTGGCCTCGGACGTGAAGTCCGAGACCGGCGCCGACCCCGACCGCCTCGGCTTCAGCCTCGCGGCCGAAGGCGGGCTGAACGATGGCGCCGCGTTTCCTTTCGTCATGCTCGGGCTCGGCTTGTTGGGCCTGCACGAGCTCGGGCCCGGCCTGGCCGGCTGGTGGAGCATCGACCTGCTGTGGGCCACGCTGGGCGGGATTGCGATCGGCGCCGCGCTGGGTGCGGCCTGCGGCCGGCTGGTGCTGCACCTGCGTATCCGCCATGGCGAGGCGGTGGGGCTGGACGAGTTCCTCGGCCTGGGACTGGTCGCCATGGCCTACGGCATCGCGCAGTTCAGCCTGGCCTCGGGCTTCCTGGCCGTGTTTGCCGCGGGCATGGCGCTGCAGCGCGTGCGCGAGCATCCGCGGCCGCACACCCGCCCGCTGGCCGCAGCGGCCGGCTCGGCCGGCCACCCGTACGACAAGCTGGCCACGCATTCGCACCATGCCAGCCTGACCATGCGCGATTCGGTGCGGGACTTCAATGCACAACTTGAACGCCTGGCCGAGCTGACGCTGGTGCTGGCGCTAGGCGCGATGCTGGCCTATGCCAAGCCCTTGCCAGCGCTACTGTGGTTCGTGCCCTTGACGCTCCTGGTGCTGCGGCCGCTATCGGTGCTGGTGGCCACCCTGGGCGAGCGGCTCAGCCTGTCGCAGCAGGCCATGGTGGGCTGGTTCGGCATCCGCGGCATCGGCTCGGTGTTCTACCTGCTGTTCGTGCTGCGCGAAGGCGTCGCCGGCCCCGGTACCGACACCCTGATTTCGCTGACGCTGTGGACCGTGGCCGCGTCGATCGTCGCCCACGGGGTCTCGGCACAGCCGTTGATGCAGCGTTATCTCACCCGGCGCCGGCGCGCGCGGGCAAAGGCCGCGCGTGAAGGAACCGCACCATGATCTGGTGCAGTGTTTGACACTGTGCGGCAAAGACAGCCGTCCGGCCACCCGCGCCGGGCGCCCTCACTGCCTTGTACGCTTTCGATCCAGGCACATGCCCGGAATGTCGTCACCGGCCGTAGGGCGACCTTGCCGTCGATTCGAGCCCTATGCGCCGGGGGGTGTGCATCACCCTCAATTCGGCGGCCGCCTGCGCTGCATTGCGCCGGGTCAATCCGCTGCGGGCACGTTGACGCAGACTTGCGCCATCTGGGCGCGTCACGCTCGGCACACCGTCGCGAGCAATCACCGTTTTCGGTCACTGCTGTCCGGTTAAATGTCGAACAAATTCAACTGGTTAGCGGCGTCAGGCAGATCGATCTGGGACGCATCGGGCTGCAAGGCGCATGAAACCTCGGTTTTCTCGAAGACCGAGACCGACAAGATCTGTAGACATGTGTAGAGCGAGGCATCGAGGTGAAGCTCCTTCTTGACGATGGCGATGAGCACGTAGGTGGCCACGGCGCACCACACCTGCGTCTTCACGGCGTTCTCGTTGTTGCCGAAAAACTTCTTGATGCGCAGATGTTGCTTGATCCACTTGAACAACGGGGCGACATTCTGCCCACCAACAACCCAAGCCTGACGTCGTAGTCAAGTACTACTTTCACCCACTTCGCGGTGAGCGGCATCCGGTAGTCCGGTTGCACTACGTCCATGACGAGCCTTGCTATGTCGTGCGGCTATCCAACGGGATGACCTTGTCGGTTCCCGCGTGGATGACGGAATCGGCTGCGGGTGAGATGCGCGTTGACTGCCGAGGGCCGCGGCTACCTCTTGCCGCGCTGATCGAACTCCAACGCATTGCATCGAGCTACCTATCCTTGTTGACACCAGTGTGCCTCCAAGGAGAGCGAGATGCCGCCACGCGTAGCGCAACGACTTCTGTTCGAAGACGTCGAGTCTCAAAACCATCCGCAACTGGAGCCGGAGGTTCGCACGCAGGTTCTGCAGCTGATGGTGCAGTGGATGCAAGTGGTGGCATCGGCGATCAACCAGGAGGCGAGTGATGAACAAGATCACCTCTGAGCATCTGGCCCGGCAGGCCTGTGTCTACATTCGGCAATCGACACCTGATCAGGTGCAAAACAATCTGGAGAGCAAGCGCCGACAGTACGCGCTGGTGGACCGAGCTCGGCAGTTGGGGTGGGAACAGGTCGAAGTCATTGACGACGACCTCGGGCGCTCGGGCTCGGGCACCTTGCGTCCCGGCTTTGAGCGATTGCTGGCATCGATTTGCAGTGGCAAAGTCGGTGCCGTGCTG
>DASQFA010000165.1:0-23132 GCA_035633375.1 Rubrivivax sp. | reverse complement strand
ACGAAGTTCTTCGCCGTCTTCACGTCGTCCGGGTTGGCCGAGCGCTTGTCGTCGATGCCGCCGGCATACACCAGCACGCCCTTCGGGTCGACGATGTACATGTGCGGCGTGGTGCGTGCGCCGTAGGCGCGGCCGACCTTGCCGCTGTCGTCCATCAGCAGCGCGGTCGGCGCGCTGCCCCATTCCTTGTAGCGCTGCGCCAGCGCGGCCGGCGCCAGGTAGTCGCCGTGCTCCCGGGCGGTGGAGCTGATGCCCAGCCAGGCCACGTTCCTGGCCGTGAATTCCTTCTGCAGCGCCTGCATGTTCTGCGAGCCGTAGTGCTTGACCACGAAGGGGCAGCCGGGGTTGGTCCATTCCAGCACCACGAACCGGCCCTTGAAATCGGCCAGCTTGACGCCCCTGCCGTTGGCATCGAGCAGTTCGAATTCGGGCGCAGCCTGGCCCACGTTGGCGGCAAGCGCCGCCGCGGGCAGGCCGATCGTGGCGGCCAGCACGGCGCCGGCCTGCAGTGCTTCGCGGCGCGTCATCGACAGGGGTTCGGGCACGATCAACTCCTTGGGTCTTGCAGGGTGGAAAGCGCGTCGCGCACGATGCGCTGGCTCAGGATCTCGGGCAGCAGCAGGGGCTCGCGCCCGGGGCGGAACAGCACGTACACCGGCACGCCGTTGCGCCCCAACCGGGCCAGTGCCTGCGTGATGACGGCATCGCGACGCGTCCAGTCAGCGCGCATGCGCACCACCTTCGCTTGTGCAAAGGCCGCCTGGGCTTCCTCGGTGTCCAGCACCAGGCGCTTGTTCACCTGGCAGCTCACGCACCAGGCGGCGGTGAAATCGACGAACACCGGCCGGCCTTCGGCGGCAAGCTGGGCCAGCAATGTCTCGTCATAGGGCAGCCAGTGGTCGGCTGCGGCGCTGGCGGCGTGTGTGCCGGCGGCCGGCGCCGCCGCCGGGTCGGGCAGTTCGCTCGGCCAGCTCCAGAACAGCAGCGCCGCCACCGCCAGCGCCCCCAGCCCCCTGGCCGGCCAGGCGCGGGCGCCGCTGATGCCCGCCAGCCAGACCAGCAGGCCCAGACCAACCACGGCCATCAGCAGCCGCGCCATGGCACCCACGCCGGCCTGCTGGCCCAGCACCCACAGCAGCCATACGGCAGTGGCGAACATCGGGAAGGCCAGGCCCTGCTTCAGGTGCAGCATCCAGATGCCGGGCTTGGGCAGGCGCTTGCGCCAGCCGGGCAGCAGTGTCAGCAGCATGTAGGGCAGCGCCATGCCCAGGCCGAGCATGGCAAACACCGCCAGTGCCGTGGCTGCCGAGTGCGTCAGTGCAAAGCCCAGCGCCGCGCCCATGAACGGGGCCGTGCAGGGGCTGGCGGCGACCACGGCCAGCGCACCGCAGCCGAAGGCGTTGCCGGCCGGGCTGCCCGCGTTCCAGCTCAGCAGGCGCTGCGGCACCAGGTTGCGCAGCTCCAGCGTACCCATCAGGTTCAGCCCGATGGCGAAAAACAGCAGCGCCAGCAAGAACACCACGCCCGGCTCCTGCAGCTGGAAGCCCCAGCCGACCGCTCTGCCGGCGGCCTGCAGCGCGATCAGCGCGGCGGCCAGCGCCAAAAAGCTGAGCAGCACGCCAGCGCCGTAGGCCAGCGCATGGGTGCGCAGCGCGGCCGGTTGCGCCGCCTGCTTGGCCAGGCTCAGCAGCTTGATCGACAGCACCGGGAACACGCAGGGCATCAGGTTCAGCAGCATGCCGCCGACGAAGGCGAGCAGCAGCGCGGTCCACAGGCTGGTGCCGGCCACCAGGCTAGGCACGGCGCCAGGCGCGGCGTTCGACTCGCCCAGCGGCGTGGCGCCCTCGGGCAGGCTCAGGGCCGCCACCTGGCGCCACGGCGCGCTGAACTCCACCGCGCGGCCCGTCGCGCCCCAGACCGCGCCATCGGCGGTCTGCGCCACGGCGATGCCCTGCAGTTGCGCGGGTGCCTTGACATCGGCCATCAGGCGCAACTTGAGTGCATAGCCGCGCGGCGTGCGGTACAGCGTGTGCACCGCCGGTTCGATCAATTGCTCGGCATAGGGAAACATCTGCATCGCCGGTGGCGCGGTCGGCAAGGCAGCGGTGCCATCGGCCTGCAACGTCAGCAGCAACTCGCGGCCGCTTTGCTGCACCTCGGCCGACCAGCCCTTCAAAGGCGCGACGCGCGCGGCAGCGGCCTGGGCAAACCGTGCGGCGTGGGCCGTGGCCCCCGGTGTGGTGCCGGCATCCACCACCGGCAGGCGCAGCTCGAGCGTCGCGCTTTCGGGGATGCACACGTCGTGGCACACCAGCCACTGGGCCTGGGCGCGCAGGCGCAGGTCCTGGCCGGGGCGTGCGTCGGCGGGCGCGGTGAAGCTCAGCGGCAGCAGCAGATCGCCTTCGTAGCCGTAGTTGACCAGCGGGCCGATGGGCAGGCGCTTCGGTGCCGGCCATTCGATCTCGCCCACCTGGCTGCCGGCGGGCAGCTCCCAGTTTAGGGTGGTCGGCAGGCCGGAATCGCCGGGGTTGCGCCAGTAGGTGTGCCACAGCGGGATGTGCTGCAGCCGCAGACCGATCTGCACGCTCTGCCCGGGCTGCACGGCGCTGCGCTCGGCCACCAGCTCGGCCGTGACGTGATCGGTTTTCACCGCGACGGCCTGCACAGCCGGCGCCAGCACCGACAGCAGCAGGCTCAGGCCAATCATCCAGAAACGGCGCAAGGCGGGCTTTCGCAACTCTCAGGGGCGCGAGCATAGCCTGTGCCTCTGGCAGACTGGCGTGCATGTGGCCCATCACCCTGCTGCCCGGTTTGGCTTGTGACGCCGCGTTGTGGCGCGATCAGGTGGCGGCCCTGGCGCCCCAGCGCACGGTACGGGTCAGCGACGTGCACGAGCGTTTTGCCACCTTGCCGCAGATGGCCGCGGCGCTGCTGGCCGAACAAGCCGGCGAGTTGCTGCTGTGCGGCACCTCGATGGGCGGCATGCTGGCGCTGGAGCTGCTGCGCCAGGCGCCGCAGCGGGTGAAGGCGCTGGCGCTGCTGGCGAGCAGCGCGCGCCCCGACACGCCCGAGCTGATGCAGCTGCGCAGCGACGCCATCGCGCTGTTCGAGCAGGGGCGCATGCGCGAGGTGCTTCAGGCGAATGTCGCCTTCGCCTTCGATCCCGCGCATGCGCAGGCGCTGGTCCCGGCCTATCTGGCGATGATCGAGCGCGCCGGTGCGGCGCAGCTGATCGCGCAGAACCGCGCCGTCATGGCGCGCGCGGATGCTCGGGGGCTGCTGCCGCACATCACTTGCCCGACGCTGCTGGTGTGTGGTGCATCGGACCTGCTGACGCCGCCCGAGTGCTCGCTGGAAATGGCGGCGGCGATCCCCGGCTCACGCCTGGAAATCATTCCGCAATGTGGGCACATGCTTACCTGGGAACAACCGGCGCGCGTGAATGCGCTATTGATCGACTGGCTGGCCGGCCTTTGAGTGCGCGGCGGCGACGGTCGGTGCCCAGGGCTCGGCGAGCTGGATCACGCCACCGCCCAGGCACACCTCATCGTCGTAGAGCACGGCCGACTGGCCCGGCGTGACGGCCCATTGCGGCGCGTCGAAATCCAGGCGCAGGTTGCCTGCGTCCGGCCAGGACAGCCTGCAGCGCGCATCGGCCTGGCGATAGCGCGACTTCGCCGCATAGGCCCCGGGCGGCGGCGGCGCTGCGGCGACCCAGCTGCAATCGTCGGCGCGCAGCGCGCGTGACTGCAGCGCCGGATGCGCGTGCCCCTGCACCACCTGCAGCACGTTGGCGGCCAAGTCCTTGCCGGCCACGTACCAGGGTTCGTGGTCGGCGCCGCCGCGCGCCGCGCCACGCTCCTTCACTCCGCCGATGCCCAGCCCCTGCCGCTGGCCCAGGGTGTAGAAGCTCAGGCCGACGTGTCGGCCTAGGGTGCGCCCGCGCTCGTCGCGGATCGGCCCGGGTTGATGGCTCAGGTAGCGATTGAGGAACTCGCGGAAAGGCCGCTCGCCGATGAAGCAGATGCCGGTGGAATCCTTCTTCTGCGCGTTCGGCAGGCCGATCTCGGCGGCGATGCGCCGCACCTCGGTCTTGGGCAGCTCGCCCACCGGGAACAGCGTGCGCGAGAGTTGCGCCTGGTTCAGGCGGTGCAGGAAGTAGCTCTGGTCCTTCAGCGGGTCCAGGCCCTTGAGCAGCTCGAAGCGGCCCGCGCCGCCTGCGCCACCTGCGCCGCCGTGGGGCTGAAGTTGATGCATGCGCTCGGCCTCGGGCGAGCGTGCATCCACCGCCACCCGGCGCACGCGCGCGTAGTGCCCGGTGGCGATGCGTTCGGCGCCCAGGCGCAACGCATGGTCGAGAAAGGCCTTGAACTTGATCTCGGCATTGCACAGCACGTCGGGGTTGGGCGTGCGCCCGGCCTGGTACTCGCGCAGGAAATCGGCGAACACGCGCTCGCGGTACTCGGCCGCGAAATTGACGTGCTCGATCTCGATGCCCAGCACGTCGGCCACTGCCGCGGCATCGACAAAGTCGGCATTCGCGCCACAATGGCGTTCGGCATCGTCGTCGCCCGCGCCGGCCGCGCGGTCGTCGCCTTCCCAGTTCTTCATGAACAGGCCCACGACCTCGTGCCCGGCCTTCTTCAGCAGCCAGGCGCTGACGGCCGAATCGACGCCGCCGCTGAGGCCCACCACGATGCGCTGTGTGTTCACATCGGCGATTATCCTGGGCGGCTCGGATGCATGGAGGCGGCATGGAACAGAAGAAGTCGGTGCTCGTGGTCGGCGCGGGCGACGCCACCGGCGGCGCCATCGCCCGGCGCTTCGCGCGCGAGGGCTATATCGCCTGCGTCGCGCGGCGCAACGCCGATAAGCTGGTGCCGCTGGTGCAGGCCATCCAGGCCGATGGCGGCGCGGCGCACGCCTTCGGCTGCGATGCGCGCAAGGAGGGCGACATGGTCGCGCTGGTGCAGGGCATCGAGCGCGACATCGCGCCGATCGAGGTGGCGGTGTTCAACATCGGCGCCAACGTGCGCTTCGACGTCGTCGATACCACCGAGCGCGTCTACCGCAAGGTGTGGGAGATGGCGGCGCTGGCCGGCTTCCTCACCGGCCGCGAGGTGGCCAAGGCGATGCGGCCGCGCGGCCGCGGCACGATCATCTTCACCGGCGCCACCGCCAGCCTGCGCGGCGCGGCGGGCTTTTGCGCCTTTGCCGGGGCCAAGCACGCGCTGCGTGCGCTGGCGCAGAGCATGGCACGCGAACTCGGGCCGCAGGGCATCCATGTCGCGCACAGCATCATCGACGGCGCCATCGACACCGCGTTCATCGCCGAGAACTTTCCGCAGCGCCATGCACTGAAGGATCGTGACGGCATACTCGACCCGCACTCGATCGCCGAAAGCTACTGGCAGCTGCACTGCCAGCCGCGCAACGCCTGGACGCACGAGCTCGACCTGCGGCCCTGGATGGAGACCTTCTGATGATGCACAAGAGCCTCGAATTCTTCTTCGACTTCGGCAGCCCCACTTCGTACCTGGCCTGGACGCAGCTGCCGAAGCTGGCCGCCGACTGCGGCGCGCAGCTGGTCTGGAAACCGATGCTGCTGGGCGGTGTGTTCAAGGCCTCCGGCAACGCCAGCCCGGTGATGGTGCCGGCCAAGGGGCGCTGGATGTTCCAGGACATGGCGCGCTGGGCGCGGCGCTACGCCGTGCCGCTGGCGATGAACCCGCATTTCCCGATCAACACGCTCACGCTGATGCGCGGCGCGGTCGGCCTGCAACTGCGCCGGCCGGCCGATTTCGAGCCCTATGTCGCCACCGTCTTCCGCGCGATGTGGGCCACGCCCTGCAACCTGGGTGATGCCGAGGTGTTGGCCGCCACGCTGCAGCGCGCCGGCTTCGACGCCGAGGCCTTGCTCGCGCTGGCCAGCGACCCCGAGGTCAAGGCCCGGCTGGTGGCGAATACCGACGAGGCCGTGGCGCGCGGCGTGTTCGGCGCGCCGACGGTGTTCGTCGGCGAGCAGATGTTCTTCGGCCAGGACCGGCTGGATTTCGTGCGCGAGGCGCTGGCCTGAGCACGGCGGCGACCCGGCCGTTACAGGGCCAGCGCCGGCTCGGGGCGGCCGAACAGGTGGCCTTGGAAGGCCTGGTAACCCAGGCTGGCGAGGGTCTGACGCTGGGCCTCGGTTTCGACGCCCTCGGCGACGACCGTCAGCCCCAGGCTCTGGCCCAGGGCCAGGATGGTGCGCGCGAACGCGGCATCACGCGGGTCGGTCAGCAGCTCGCGCACGAAGGATTGGTCGACCTTCAACTGCTGGATCGGCAGACGCTTCAGGTAGAACAACGACGCGTACCCGGTGCCGAAGTCATCGAGCGCGAAGGCTACGCCGTGCGCCCTCAGCGCGTTCATCTTGGCGATGCTGTCCTCGACGTTGTCCAGCATCATGCTCTCGGTCAGCTCGAGCCGCAGCCGGCTTGGCTCGGCACCGCTGCGGCGAAGCACGTCCAGCACCTGCTGGACGAAGTGCGGATCGCGCAACTCCCTGGCACTGATGTTGACCGACAGCGTCAGCCCGGCCCTGGACGGCTCGGCAGTCCAGGCCGACAGCTGAGCACACGCCGCCTCGAGCACCCAGCGGCTCAACGGGCGGATCAGGCCGCAGGTCTCGGCGACGGCAATGAACTCGTCGGGCGCCACCAGGCCACGGTGCGGATGCTGCCAGCGCAGCAGCGCTTCCGCGCCCAGCAGGCGCCGCTCCTGGTCGACGATGGGCTGGTAGTGCAGCACGAATTCACCCCGCGCCAGGGCTTGCCGCAGTTCGCTCTCCAGCGCCGCTCGCTGCAGCACGCTCTTCTGGATCGACGCATCGAAGAACCGCAATGTATTGCGACCCGCCGCCTTGGCCTGGTACATCGCCTGGTCGGCGCGCTTGAGTAGTTCATCCACGGTGCACAGGTGGTCGCTGAACAGCGTGATGCCTATGCTGACGCTGCAGTGGCACTCCTGGCCGTCCAGCATGTAAGTGCGGCTCAGAGCCGCCAGTATCTGCTCGCCGACGGCCTTGGCCTGCGCTGCAGCTTCCTGCGGCGAGCCGCTCAGGTCGGCGGCCAGCATCACGATGAACTCGTCGCCGCCGGTGCGGGCGACGGTGTCGCCCTCCGGCACGCAGCTGACCAGCCGCTGAGCCACCTGTTGCAGCAGCAGGTCACCGTGGTCGTGCCCGAGCGTGTCGTTGACGATCTTGAACTCGTCCATGTCGATGAACATCAGCGCGCCTTCGTGCCGGTTGCGGGCACTTGCCGCCAGCGCCTGTTGCAGCCGGTCCTTTGCCAGCCGCCGGTTGGGCAGGCGGGTCAGCGGGTCGTAGAAGGCGAGCCTGGAAATGGCCACCTCGTCCGCCTTGCGCTGCGCGATATCCACCATCGTGGCGACGTAGCGTGTGACTTCGAAAACCTCGTCCTTCGCGGCGGTGATGGTCAGCCACGCGGGATAGAGTCCACCGTCCTTGCGCCGGTGCCACGCCTCTCCCTGCCAGGCGCCGGTTCGATGCAGGCTTTCCCACATCGCGGCGTAGAAGTGTGCGTCGTGGCGGCCGGAATGCAGGAGCCGCGAACTCTGGCCGACAGCCTCGGCGGCGCTGTACCCGGTGATCGTCGTGAAGGCCTGGTTGACGCGCTCGATCACACCGCTGGCGTCGGTGATCATGATGCCTTCCTGGGTCTCGAATGCGGTGGCGGCAAGCCGTAACTCGGATTCAGCGTGCTTGCGCGCACTGATGTTGGTCAGGGCGATGCGCAGCACCGGACCGGCGCCCGCTACCTCAACCCGCAAGCCGTCGAGTTGGGCATGCCAGCGATGCCCGTCACGGTCCAGCAGCAGCTCGATGCGGCTCGGCGCGTCGTTGCGGCCCAGCGCCAGCGCATGCCGGTGCCAGCGGTCGCGGTCCACCGCAGCCACCTGCGGTGCGAAGCGGCGGCCGACCAGGCGGGCACGCTCGATGCCCAGCTGCCCTGCCGCGGTCAGGTTGGCCTCGGTGATCAGCCCATCGTCGCCGAGCGTGAGGTAGCCGACGGGCGCGAAGTCGTACAGATCGACGTAGCGGTCGCGCGCCGCCTCCAGCGCCACGTACGCCCGGCGCAGCTCCTCGTTCTGCATCTCGAGCTCGATGCGGTGCACCTGCAGCTCGTGTGTCAGCTCGCTGGCCGCGTGCGCCGGCGCTGCCGCGGCAGGTTCTCGCGTGGCCCGCGCCTCGGCCTCGGCGCGCAGCCGCGCACCTTGCGCGGCCGCCTGCGGTGTCGGTGGCTGCTTCGCGATGCTCATGCCGGTTCCGGGGCAGCCATCTCGATCGCCAGCAGCACCAAGTCGCCCGCACCCGCCGGTTCGGCGATGCGGCGCGCGCTCAGCTTCAGGTGCCGCACGCCGAGCCCGGGGAAGTCGTGCTCGACCGGGCGGCGCACAAAGCTGCGTTCACTCGGCAACACCTGTTCCAGCAACTCGTGCAATGTGGGGAAGTCCCACTGCCGATCGCCGATTTCGAAGAAGTGCTGTCCCAGCGTGGCCTGCGCGCTGCCACCGAACTCTCGGTGGAACGCGCGGTTGGCCGATAGCATGTGCAGGTCGCCATCGAGTACGACCAGGGGGTTGCTCACGGTGTCGACAATGGCCTCGGCGAGGTCGCGCGCCTTGCGCGTGGCGATCGCCTGCACGCGCTCGGTGACATTGGCGAAGGTCAGCACGACGCCGTCGATGAGGTTGTCCGTCGTTCGGTAAGGCTGAATGCGCACCAGGTACCAGGAGCCGCCCGCCGTGCTCAGCTCGCGTTCGACCGGCACCAGCGACTCGAGCACCGCCTGCGCGTCGGCCAACAGGTCACCGCCCTGCAACTCGCTGCGGATATCGGCCAGCGGCCGGCCGATGTCGGTGCCTGCCAGGCGGTAGACATTGAGCGCATCGCGCGTGAAGCGCCGGATCAGCAGCTTGCGGTCGAGGAAGATCGTGCCGATGCGGATGTTGTCGAGCAGATTCTTCATGTCGTCCTGCATGCCCGCCATCTGCTCGATCTTGGCCTGCAACTCGGCATTGACCGTCACCAGTTCCTCGTTGACCGACTGCAGCTCCTCCTTCGAAGTTTCGAGTTCCTCATTGGTAGACTGCAGCTCTTCGTTGGTCGACTGCAGCTCCTCGTTGGTCGACTTCAGCTCCTCGTTCGAGGCCTGCTGCTCCTCGAGCATGGCCTTCATGCTCTCGGTGGCATAGGCCAGCTCGCGCTCCAGTTCGACAATGCGCTGCGCCTCGGCCGTGCTGCCGCTGCGCGGCCTGCGGGTTGGTTTCGCTGCCGCCGTGCCGGCCAGCTCCTGGAAGCTGATCAGCAGCACGCGGTGACTGGCATCCGGGTCGGGCAAAGAGCGCACGCCGAGGCTGAGCGCCTGGTCACGGCCTTCGGTCCTGACGCTGAGCGTTCGGCTCTGGGCGGGCCGGCCTTCGTCGCAGGCGTGACGCAGCACCTCGCGCAGCGCCAGCTGCAGGCCCTCGCGTGCCATCTCGATGACATTGTGGGTCGGCTGGCCCGGCGCCGGGCGCAGGAACTTGCCGGTCTCGCCGTGCACGTAGAGGATGTTGCCCTGCAGGTCGGTCACCACCGCCGCCGGCGCAAAGCTCTGCAGCAGTGTTCGCTTGGCGAGTTCCGCGTAGTGCGGCTCGGCGGGACGCTGCAGCGGACTCGGTGCCGACAACCCGCTTCTGCCCGCCCATGACAGCCCGCTGCCCAGCACCGTGCGGATCGACGCGGCGCTGGGTTTGGCGCGGTACAGCTTCCACTTGCGATCGATCGGCTCGAACAGCTCGGTATGCCCTCCGATGCTCTCCGACGGCGACAGGAACAGCACGCCGCCGGGCTTGAGCGCGTAATGAAAGGCCGGGATCATGCGGTTCTGCAACTCGGGTTCGAGGTAGATCAACAGGTTGCGGCAGGCCAGCAGGTCCAGGCGCGTGAACGGCGGGTCCTTGATCACGCTCTGCACCGCGAAGACGACCATCTCGCGGATTTCCTTGTTGACGCGGTAGCCGCTGTCCTCCTTGGTGAAGAAGCGGCGCAGCCGCTCGGGCGTCACGTCCTGCGCGATGTTGGGCGGGTACAGGCCGGCGCGGGCCTTGACGATGGCGTCGTCGTCGAGATCCGTGCTGTACAGCTGCACCTTGAAGTGCTGCCGGGCCTCGTCCATCAGCTCGCGCAGCAGCATGGCGATCGAGTAGGCCTCCTCGCCGGTGGCGCACCCCGCCACCCAGGCGCGCAGCACATAGTTCTCGGGCTTGTCTGCCAACAGCGCCAAAAGCACCTCGGTCTTCAGTGCGACAAAGGCCAATGGGTCGCGGAAGAAGCTGGTGACGTTGATCAGCAATTCCCTGAAGAGCACATGCAATTCGGCTGGCTGCTCCTTCAGGAAGCGCGCATAGACCTCGGCGTCCTCGATGCCCTGCTGGGCCATGCGACGCTCGATGCGGCGGGCCAGCGTGCTCTTCTTGTACTGCGAGAAGTCGTGGCCGGTGGCCGAGCGCAGCAGCATCAGGATCCTGACCAGAGCGCCCGCCGCCGGTGAAGGCACCGCCACAGCCTGGCGGATCGGCAGTGGCCGGGTACCGTCGCGCAGCGCCTGCGGCATCTGCTCGGCGGTCAGCACCCGGGTCGCGTAGCCGGCCTTGATCGCGCTTTCAGGCATGCCGTCGAACTTGGCGCTCGCCGGCTCCTGCACCAGGCACAGACCGCCAGCGCCGAAAACGGCGCGCAGCCCCAGGGTGCCGTCGGTGCCCGTACCCGACAGGATGACACCGACGGCGTTTTCGCCCTGATCTTCGGCCAGCGAGCGCAGGAAGGCGTCGATCGGCATGCGCTTGCCGCGCGGTTCGGTCGGCACGCTCAAACGCAGCATGCCGTGAAAGATGGCCATGTCACGGTTCGGCGGAATGACATGGACGCGGTCGGGCTCGACCGCCATCTGGTCCTGCGCCTCGACCACCGGCATGGCCGTGCTGCGCTGCAGGATCTCGGTCAGGATGCTGGCGTGGCTGGGATCGAGGTGCTGCACCAGCACGAAGCCCATGCCGCTATCGGCCGGCATCGCACGGAAGAACTGCTCGAAGGCCTCCAGTCCGCCGGCGGAGGCCCCGAGTCCGACGATCGGGAAACTCTCCTTGCCGGACGCAGCGGCCTGTGCAGTCGCAGCAAGCTCACCAGCCTGCGCCACCACCTTGCCGCTCTTGTCACGTGCCGAGCCTGTCTTGCCTGCCACGCCCACATCCCCCAAGCTGGAACGTGGGTCGGGGCAATTCCAGCCTGCCCAGCCCCCGCACCCACGATCTTTGGCACTGCCACCTGCGCCCGCACCCGCACCTGCGCCCGCACCCGCACCCAAATGCCCATCCTAGCGGCAGGCCCCAGCGGCATATTGTCGTCGCGCAATCGCGGGGTCTGGCGCTGAATCCGTTCAGCCGCGGCCAAGCCACCAACCACGAAGTCGAACGGGCCCGCCTACAGATTCAGCGCTGGTGCAAAAGCTCATCGACGACAACGCCGCGGTCGAGCGGCGTGCGCCACGGGCACGCGCGCAAGGCGTCACTTGCCGCGCTTCGCGGCCCTTGCGCCGAAGCGCACACGTTCGAGCTTGCCGCTGCGCGGGTGGCGCAGGGGCGGCGCGGCGCTGCGCGTGATGCGCACGTTGGACAGGCCTTGCGTGACCAGGAACGCGGCCAGCGCGGCACGCGCGCGATCGAAGGCCACCTGCGCGTCATGCACCTCGGCCTCGAAGCGCAACTCCAGCCGATCGGCCGAGTTGCAAAGCAACTGGAACTGCGTGACCCCCGCGCCCTCTTCGATCGCGGTGCACAGCGCCAGCGGCAACAGGCGCACCTCGCGCCGCTGTGCGTCGTGCAGCACCAGCGTGTGGTCGGCGCGCCCCTGCACCTCGATGGCGGGAAAGGCGCTGCCACAGGCGCAGGCTTCGGTGAGGAAGCGCACGCTGTCCCCCAGCTTGTAGCGCAGCAGGGGCTGCGTGCGGTTGGCCAGGTTCGTCAGCAGCACCGAGTGGGATGCCTGCCCGGGCGGCACCGCTCGCAATTGCGCATCCACCGGCTCGAGGATCAGCCAGTCATGGTTCAGGTGCAGGCAGCCCTGCGCGCACTCCCAGGCCATGGCGTAGAACTCGGACGAGCCGTAGTTGTTGCGCAGCGTGCAGCCGAAGGCGGTGCAAATGCGCGCGCGCTGTTCGGCCGACAGCTGCTCGCCACCCACCCAGGTCTGCGACAGCTGCAGCCGCAGCGTGCCTTCGGCTTGCGCCTGCGCCAGTGCGTCGGCGCAACTCGGATAGGTGATCAGCACCGTGGGCGCGAACTCCTGCAACTCGGCGGCCAGCGTGGCCAGCGGCACCTGCACCGAAAAGGTCCGCACCACCGGTGCCATCCACTGCAGCGCCGGCAAGGTCGACGCCGCAATGCGCCGCAGCCGCTCGACGCTGGCCACGCCGGCAAAGTGCCCGCCGGTGGCGGCGACGAACGCATAACGCTGTGCCGTGCTCTGCCAGGCGGGCCAGGCCGGCCAGCGGGAGCCCATGCCTTGCAGGCGCAGCGCGTCGAGCGCGTCGAACACCGCCAGGCTGAGTTCGTCCTGCACGAAGATGCCGGGCTCGCCGGTGGTGCCCGAACTGGTCCACACCAGGTACTTGCCGAGGTAGGCGTCGGCCAAGCGGTCCGGATCGCTGACGAAGGCGTCGACGCTGGCGCGGGTGATGCGCCGGTCGGTGGCCCAGTCGTCGAAATGCTGCATCAACTCGGCCTTGCCGACCGGCTCGATCTCGTCCAGCCGCGGCAGCACGCCGCGCGCGCCGGCATGGCGCGCGCGATAGAACGGCGAATCGGCGAAGGCGATGGACAGCAACTGCGTCAGCCGGGCATCGCGCTGGGCCAGGCCCGCGCCAGTCGGGTCCAGGCCGGCTGCAAAGGTCTCGCCCAGCGTCTGTGACCACAGCCAGGGGTTCATTGGCGGAAGCGCGTGAGAAGTCATTTCGGCAACCAGCTCATGTAATTGCATCATCGCGGAGGCGTTGGTGCGGGCGGTTGCGCCGCGTCAATGACGCGGCCTTGGTCGCGCCGTGCCGTCCAGATCGGACGCGGCTTGAGCAGGCTCAATCGGACAGCCTGCTCGAATGGGCAGGATGCCGTCTGTGAGTTCACGAGGAGTGCGACATGGCAGCCAAGCAACTGAGCTTTGGTGACGAGGCGCGCAACAAGATTCGCCGTGGCGTCGATATCCTGGCCGATGCGGTGAAGGTCACGCTCGGCCCGCGCGGGCGCACCGTCATCCTGCAGCGCGACTTCGGCGCACCGCAGATCGTCAACTCCGGCGTGCTCGTGGCCAAGGCGGTGGAGCTGGCGGACCCGTTCGAGAACATGGGCGCGCAACTGCTGCGCGAGGTGGCCGCCCGCACCAGCGAGATGGCCGGCGACGGCACTACCACCGCCACGGTGCTGGCGCACGCCATGATCCACGAAGGCCTGCGCTACCTGGCCGGTGGCATGAACCCGATGGACCTGAAGCGCGGCATCGAGCAGGGCATCGAGGCGGTGGTGGCCGAGATCAAGGCGATCGCGCGGCCTTGCGCCACCTCGCAGGAGATCGCGCACGTGGCCTCGATTTCCGCCAACAACGACCGCTCGATCGGCGAGTTGCTGGCACGTGCCATCGACAAGGTCGGGCGCGAAGGCGCAATCTCGATCGAGGACGGCTCCGGCCTGGTCAGCGAGCTCGAGGTGGTCGAGGGCATGCAGTTCGACCGCGGTTTCCTGTCGCCGTACTTCATCAACAACGCCGAGCGACAGAACGTGCTGTTCGAGGATGCGGCGATCCTGCTGTGCGAACAGAAGCTGTCCTCGCTGAAGGATCTGCTGCCGCTGCTGGAAGAAGTGGTCAAGGCGGGCCGGCCGCTGCTGGTGATAGCCGAGGACATCGAAAGCGAAGCACTGGCCACACTGGTCATCAACGCCATGCGCGGCACGCTCAAGGCGTGTGCGGTCAAGGCGCCGGGCTTCGGTGACCGGCGCAAGGCGATGCTGCAGGACATCGCGGTGCTGACCGGCGCGCGTGTGGTCAGCGAAGAAACCGGGCTGAGCCTGCTCAAGGTGACGCTGGCCGACCTGGGCCGCGCCCGGCGCGTCGAGGTGGACAAGGACGACACCACGCTCATCGGCGGCGCCGGCGCTGCATCGGCCATCCAGGAGCGCATCGCCGCCATCCGCAGGGAGCGCGAGGCGTCGACCAGCGACTACGATCGCGAGAAGCTCGACGAGCGCGCCGCCAAGCTGTCGGGCGGCGTGGCGCTGATCAAGGTCGGCGCGGCCACCGAGACCGAGCTGAAGGAACGCAAGATCCGTGTCGAGGACGCGTTGCACGCCACGCGCGCGGCCGTCGAGGAGGGCATCGTGCCCGGCGGCGGCGTGGCCTTGCTGCGCGCGCGGCATGCGCTGGACAGCCTGAAGGGTGCGACGCTGGACCATGACTCGGGCTTGCGCATCGTGGCGCGCGCGCTGGAAGAGCCGCTGCGCCGCATCATCGCCAACGCCGGCGACGAGCCTTCGGTGGTCGTGAGCCGCGTCGACGCGTCGGCGGACCCGTCCTTCGGCTACAACGCCGCGACGCGCGAATACGGCGATCTGGTTCAGATGGGGGTGATCGATCCGGCCAAGGTGACTCGCCTGGCGCTGCAGAACGCCGGCTCGATCGCCGGGTTGATCCTCACCACCGATTGCCTGATTGCCGACGCGCCGAAGCCGCATGCGTCGGCCCCGGGGATGCCCGGTGGCGTGGAGTCGGAGTACTGAGGTGCGCGCGCACAGTGACCGGCCGCGGCGCGGCCACCCCGAAGTCGAGGGCGCTCGGCGCTGGCCGGACGCGAGAGTTGATCACACGCAATGCCCGGAATGCGCTTGAGGCGACGATGTCGCATTCAACAGGGGCACGACGATGAGAGCCACGGCCTGTAGCGAGCAGGCACGCATTGGGGCGCTGGCGCTGCCCGGTGATCTGGAGATCCCGGCGAATGCGCGCTCGTTGGTGCTGTTCGCCCATGGCAGCGGCAGCAGCCGGCTGAGCAGCCGCAACCGCTGGGTGGCGGGTGTGCTGCAGGGGCACCATCTGGCGACGCTGCTGTTCGACTTGCTCACCGACGCCGAGGCTGCCGATCGGCGCAAGGTGTTCGACATCGAGTTGCTGGGCGAGCGCGTCGAAGAGGCGCTGGATTGGGCCGCGACCCACGCCGAGCTGGCCGGCATGTCCGTCGGGCTGTTCGGCGCCAGCACGGGCGCGGCGGCGGCGCTGCTGGCCGCGGCCGAGCAGCCGGGCCGCGTCGGTGCGGTGGTGTCGCGTGGCGGGCGGCCCGACCTGGCGGCGCATTGGCTGCCGCTCGTGAGCGCGCCCACGCTGCTCATCGTCGGCGGCGCCGATGCCGAGGTGCTCGACCTCAATCGCCGGGCGCTGCGCGGACTCACCTGCAACAAACGGCTGGAGGTCGTGCCCGGGGCGACCCACCTGTTCGAGGAACCGGGCACATTGGACAGCGTGGCGCAACTGGCGGCGTCGTGGTTCGAGACCCATCTGGCCAGAGGGCGGCGCGCATGAGCCAGCGCTTCTTCGACCGCGTCGAAGCCGGCCGGGCGCTGGCCAAGCGGCTGGCCACGCTGAAGCTGGCGCCGCCGCTGGTGGTGCTGGCGCTGCCGCGGGGCGGCGTGCCGGTGGGCGCCGAAGTCGCGCGCGCGCTGCATGCGCCGCTGGACCTGGTGCTGGTGCGCAAGATCGGCACGCCGTGGCAGCCCGAGCTGGCGCTGGCCGCGGTGGTCGAGGGCGACCCGCCGCAGATCGTCGTCGACGAGGAGGTGCAGCGCAGTGTCGGTGGCGACCCCCGCTACATCGAGGCACAGGCAAAGGTCGAGTTGCGCGAGATCGCGCGGCGGCGGCAGGCCTACCTGCGCGGCCGGCCCGCCGTCGAGGTCGAAGGCTGCACCGTGATCGTCGTCGACGACGGCATCGCCACCGGCACCACCATGCGCGCGGCGCTGAAGGCGCTGCGTCGGCGCCATCCGGCCAAGCTGGTGCTGGCGGTGCCGGTGGCGCCGCGCGACACGCTGCAGATGCTGTCGGCCGAGGTGGACCAGGTGGTGTGCCTGTCCACGCCGTTCCCGTTCCGTGCGGTGGGCGAACACTACTCGCTGTTCCCGCAACTCGACGACAGCGAAGTCATCGCGGCGCTCGACGCCGCCCGGGCATCGCCGGCGGGCTGAACGCCCCGGCCGGGTGACCCGCCTGGATCGCGCGATGCCTGCGCCAGAGGGCAGGGTACCCGCGGGCGCGACAGGGCACGAGCCAACACCGGCATTGAGCCTGCGCAAGCCAGGGCTCGGCGCCTGCGCACACACTGGCTTTTCGGGTTCGGGCTGGCATGTAGCTGCTTGAACGTTGTGCGAAGCTCAACACAGGAGAGAGCCATGTTGAAGATGCTGGTGGCGGTGGATGGGTCCGATCATGCACGGCGTGCGGTCGAAGCGGCGGCGCGACTGGCGCAACAGTTCCAGGCTGTGGAGGTGCTGCTGCTGAACGTGGGCGATGCCGGTGTCTACTACGGCGACTTGCCGCCTTTCGACTACGAAGCGATCGAACGGGCGAATCGCCAGTATCAGGAGCGTCTGCTCGAGCAGGCCTCGGCACATGCTCGAAAATGTGGTCTCGAGCATGTCTCGACGCAATCGGCGCTGGGTTTTCCAGCCAACGAGATCGTGCGCGTGGCCGAAGAGCGCGGCGTCGACCAGATCGTCATGGGCACGCACGGTCGCGGCTCGGTGGGCAGCCTGTTCCTGGGTTCGGTGGCGCAGCGCGTGGTGCATCTCACGAAGGTGCCGGTGCTGCTGGTGAAGTAAGGCCCTGTCTTCTTCAGCAGCCGCAGCGACGCCGCGCGAGCCCTGCCACCCCATGTTCGAGAGCTTTTCATGCCGACCTTCATGTTGCTGACCCAACTCGCCCCCGAGGCACTGAGCCAGCCAAAGTCCTTTGAAACGCTGCAGCGGCATGTGGCCGATCAGGTGCGCGCCCATTGCCCCGAAGTTCAATGGCTCGGCAGCTACGCGCTTCTCGGGCCGTGGGACTATCTCGACATCATCGATGCACCGAGCCTGGAATCGGCCGCGCGCGTGTCGGTGCTGGTGCGCAGCCACGGTCGCGCGCACACGCAGTTGTGGCCGGCGATGGCCTGGCCCGACTTCAAGGCCTTGCTGCACGCACTGCCGGGCAGAACATGACTGCCGCACACTTCGAAGCCGGCCTGGTGCGGCCCTTCGTGCAAAGCCTGATCGATGCGCTGGGGGCGCGCGCGCCGGCGCCCTTCGCGCTGGCGCTGCCCGACGGCAGCGTCTATCGCAGCGGCGCCGGTGAGCCGGCATTCAGGCTGGTCTTCCACAGCGAGGCCGCGCTGCTGGCAACGATGACGCGCGGCCATATCGGGCTGCTCGAGTCGTACTTCGACCAGCAGGTCGATGTCGAAGGCGAGCTCGGCGCGGCTCTCGCCACCGGGCTGATGGCCGACATCGACCCGCGCTTCAATCCGATCGACCGGGTCGAGAACGGACTGCACGAGTGGCGCCGCTCCAACCGCAGCTTTGCGCAAGCCAAGCTCAACGCCCGCGCGCACTATGGCCTGGGCGCCGACTTCTACGGACTCTGGCTCGACGACCCGCTGCGCATGTATACCTGCGCCTACTGGAGCGAAGGCACGGCCACGCTGGAGCAGGCGCAGCGCAACAAGATCGACCATGTCTGTCGCAAGATCCGCCTGCGTGCCGGCGAGCGCTTCATCGACATCGGCTGCGGCTTTGGCGGTTTCATGCTGCGCGCCCACGAAACGACGGGGGCCACCGGCACCGGCCTGAACACCACCACCGAGCAGGTCGACTGGCTGCGCGAACAGCTCGCCCGGCGCGGCCTCGGCGACAAGCTGGCGCTGCGCGAGGCCGATTTCCGCGAGGTCGACGCGATGTACGACAAGGTCGTGTCGATCGGCGTGCTCGAACATGCCGGCCGCGACCAGCTGGCCGAGGTCATCAAGGCGCATGCCGATTTCCTGAAACCGGGCGGGCTGGGCATGCTGCACTTCATCGGCCATGTCGGGCGCTTCGACACCGAGCTCTTCATCCGCAAGCATGTCTTTCCCGGCGGCTGGATTCCGAGCCTGGCCGACACGCTGGTCGAGATGGAACGCTGCGGCCTGGAGGTCATCGACGTCGAGAACCTGCGCCGCCACTATGCGCTGACCCTCGATGCCTGGGCCGAGCGCTTCGAGCGCCGCTGGGACACGATCCATGCACTCGACCCGCAACGCTTCGACGAGCGCTTCCGTCGCGTCTGGCGCACCTACCTGGTCGGCTGCGCCGAGATGTTTCGCTCGCCTGCCGGCTACACGCATCTGTTCCAGATCGTCTTCAGCAAGGGCAACCTCCGGCGCGACGACTATCCGATGAGCCGTGCGCACCTGTATGGCAGCGCTTGAACTGGCCGCGCACGCACGGCGCGCGCAGGATTTGATCGGGCGCCTGCACGACCCCGCGATCCGGGCCCCGCCGCTGGGCCTGTCGAAGCCCACGTCGAACCTGTTCCGCGAGCGTCACGAAGGGCCCAAGCGGCGGCTGGACCTGAGCGGGTTCTGCCACGTGCTGCAGATCGACGCCAAAGCAGGCTGGGTGGATGTCGAAGGACTGACGAGCTACGAGGCGCTGGTCGATGCGACGCTGCCGCAGGCGGTGATGCCGGCCGTGGTGCCGCAGTTGAAGACCATCACCGTGGCCGGCGCGGTGGCCGGTGTCGGCATCGAGGCCACCTCGTTCCGGCAGGGCCTGGTGCACGACACCGTGCTCGAGATGGACGTGCTGTTGCCGGGCGGCGAGATCGTGCACTGCACGCCCGACAACGCGCACCGCGACCTGTTCTTCGGCTTCCCCAACTCCTACGGCACACTGGGTTATGCGCTGCGCTTGCGCTTGCGCACCTTGCCGGTCAAGCCTTACGTGCAGGTGCAGCACCAGCCCTACACGCAGCCCGAAGCCTTCTTCGGCGCGCTGGCCCAGCAGTTCCGGGGCGATGCCGATTTTCTCGACGGCGTGGTCTTTGCGCCTGCCGAGCAGGTGCTGAGCGTGGCGCGCTTCAGCGACGAGGCGCCGTGGCTGAGCGACTATTCCTTCGAGCATATCTACTACCTGTCTGTGCGGCAACGCGAGCGCGACGTGCTGAGCACGCGCGACTACCTGTGGCGCTGGGACACCGACTGGTTCTGGTGCTCGAAGCAGTTCGGCGCGCAGCATCCTCTGCTGCGCCGGCTGATCGGCCGGCGCCGCCTGAACTCACGCAGCTACGCACGCTGGATGCGCTGGAACGCGCGTGTCGGCCTGTCTAGGAGGCTCGCGCGCTGGCGCGGCCGCTTCACCGAACCGGTGATCCAGGACGTGGACATCCCGCTGGCGCGCGCGGCCGAGTTCTTGCACTTCCTGCTGCGCGAGATCCCGATCCTGCCGATCTGGGTCTGCCCAATCCGCGCCGCCGACACGCAGCGCCGCTTTGCGCTGTACCCGCTGCGGCCCGACATGCCCTACGTCAACTTCGGCTTCTGGGACGTGATCGAGACGCCCGTGCCGCTGCCGCCGGGGCATTTCAACCGGCGGGTCGAGCACAAGGTGATCGAACTCGGCGGCATCAAGTCGCTGTACTCCGACAGCTTCTTCAGCCGCGAAGAGTTCGACCTCGCCTACGGCATGCCGCAGTACGCCGAGCTGAAGGCGAAATACGATCCGCAGCGGCAATTGCTCGGGCTGTACGAGAAGTGCGTGCAGCGTGCCTGAGGGCGCAGGCCGCCCGCCGTCATTGCGTTGCGTCAACAGGTGCGCCACCGGGCCTACTATGCTGTGGCGCGTCGGGCATTCAGGTCGAGGCTCATGTCCAGGTTGATCAGGCGCCGCGCAGCGGCTGGGGAGGCAGACATGATGAGGGTTCTGGTTGCCGTGGATGGGTCGGGCGCTGCACTGCGCGCCCTCGATCTGCTGGCGGGCTGGGCGCGCAACGGCGCGCAGTTGCAGGCCGTGCTGCTGAATGTGCGTCATGAGCCGTTGATGTACGGCGAGATCTCGGCCGCGAACATCGTCGCCGTCGAGGTGGTGCAGAAGAAGATGCAGGATCAGGTGCTGGCCGAGGCGCAGGCGCGCGCACTCGCTGGCGGCATGGTGCTGGCTTCGGTGCAGCGCGCCGCCGGTCTTGCGGCGCAGCAGATCGCGCGCGTTGCCGCCGAGCAGGGCGTCGACCAGATCGTCATGGGCACGCATGGCCGCAGCGCGGCAGGCAGCCTGTTCCTGGGTTCGGTGGCGCAGGGTGTGCTGCACCTGTCTGCGCTGCCGGTGCTTCTGGTCAAGTGAGTGGCCGCCCGGCTGGCAAACCCGGCCTGGTATCGAAGCCGGAGTCGTCGGCCTGGTCGAGCTGGTGCTCCAGGCCATAGCGGATCAGTGCCGCGGTATTGGGAAGCTGCAGTTTTTGCTGGATGCGGCTCTTGTGCGTGCTCACGGTCTTCACCGACAGGTGCAGCGCCTCGGCGATCTCGGTCGGGCGCTGCCCGGCGACGATGCGCTGCAGCACCTCCAGTTCGCGGTCTGACAGGTGGGTGTGCCGCGGTGCGCTGACGGCGCCGTTGAGCTGCTGCACCACGCGCTCGGCCAGGCTGGAGGTGACATAGGCGCCGCCGGCCGCCACCTTGTGCACCGCGGCCAGCAGCTCGGCCGAGGCGCTGTCCTTGGTGACATAGCCGTTGGCCCCGGCGCGAAAGGCGCGCAGCGCGTATTGCTCTTCGGCATGCATGCTCAGCACCAGCACCACCACCTTCGGGAATTCGCCCCTGATGCGCTTGATCAGCTCCAGCCCGCTCATGCCCGGCATCGACAGGTCGACGATGGCCATGCCGAAGCGGCCGCGGCGCAGGCATTCCAGCGCCTGGAAGCCGCTGCCGGCCTCGGTGATCTGCCATTCGTCGGCCACCGTCTCGAGGATGCGCCGCAGGCCCTCGCGCACGATGGTGTGGTCATCCACCAGCAGCAGCCCCTGGCGCAGGTCGGTCGAGTCGGTTTGCATGTCGGTGTGCGGTCGTGGCCGGCGCGGCGGAGTCAGCGCGGCGGGTTCGCGTCGGATGTCGTCGCCACGGCCTGACGCAGCGGCAGGCGCACGGCAATGCGCCCGCCGCCGCCGCGCGCATTGCCGATCTCGAGTTCGCCGCCGAGCATGTAGGCGCGCTCGCGCATGCCCATCAAGCCGTGCGATCCCTCGCGGTACATCGAGGCCTCGGCAAAACCCACGCCGTTGTCCTGCACCGTGAGCAGCAATTCGCCGCCGCGGCTGCGCGTCTGGATGCGCACCTGGCTGGCGTGCGCATGGCGCGCGATGTTGGTCAGCGCCTCCTGCACCATGCGGTACAGCGCGATGGCGGCGGCGTCGCCCACGTCCGGATCGCTGCGCCCCAGGCGCAGATCGACCTTGATGCCCATGCGCGCGCCCCAGCTGTGGGCCAGCCATTCGATGGCCGCGTTCAGCCCCAGGTCGTCGAGCATCAGCGGGCGCAGGTCGGTGGAGATGCGGCGCACCGAGGCCACGGTTTCGTCGACCATCTCCAGCATCGCGGCAACGCGGCTGGCGCGCACCTCGGCACGCACTTGTGCGCCCAGGCTGGCGAGCTCCATCTTCAGCGCGGTCAGGCGCTGGCCGAGCTCGTCGTGCAGTTCGCGCGCGATTCGGCGGCGCTCATCCTCGCGCGCGTCGACCATGTTGGCCGACAGCATGCGCAACTCGCGGCGCGAGCGCTCCAGCTCGCGCCGCTCCTGCGCGCGCTCGGTGATGTCGGTGATGACCATCTGCACGGCGGTGTGGCCATGGTCGGGCAGGGCGGCCACGGCGATGACCACCTCGCGCACCGTGCCGTCGAGCCGGGCGATGCGTTCGCTGAGCGCCGGCGCCGGGCTGTCGTCGGCCAGCGCCTGGGCCACCGTCCTGCGCACCGGCTCGTGCGAATCGGGCGCCAGCAACGCATAGATCGAGCGGCCGATCAGCACTTCCCGCGTGGCGGCCCCGAACAGCGCGGCGCTGGCCCGGTTGGCGAAGACGATTCGATCGCCATCGGTGATCCAGATGGCCACCGGCGCGAGTTCGAAGACTGCGCGCATATGCTGGTTCAGCGCGTCGAGCTGGTCGCGCAAGACCTGCTCCTGGCTCAGGTCGCACAGCAGCGCGGTGAAGTAGCGGCTGGTGCCCGCCTCGCCACGCACGTCCACGCGCGAGATCGACGCCGCCGCGGGAAAGAGCTCGCCGTTCGCGCGCAGGCCGGTGACGATGCCACGCTGGCCCATCGCCTTTTCGGTCGCACCCGAGGCATCGAACTCGCGCACATGCCGCGCATGCGCGCTGCGCTGCGCCAGCGGGATGAAGCGTGACAGCGGGGCGCCCAGCGCCTCGGCTGCGCTGCAGCCGAACATGCGCAGCGCCGCCGGATTGATCATCACGATGCGCTGCTCGTCGTCGATGGTGACGATGCCCTCGTGCGCGGCATTCACCGCGCCGCGATGCACGCTGTCGATCGACACCGACGCCGGCTGGCGCGTCGCCGCGCCCGTCCGGTTCATCGGCAGCAGCCCGACACGCTGTCGCTGGCCAGCATTTGCCGAGCAAGACATTGGTCTGTCGATTTCACTCACCCACCCCTTGCTGAGCGCTGGCCGCGACTGCTGCCGCAAGGGCATCGTAATTCAGCCGGCCCACGCACGCCAGCAGCGGCCTGCCGTGCCGCGGCGTGGCGCCAGACGGATCAGCCGACCGGAAGTCGCTTGGCCGAGGTCTTGGTCTTCTTCGGCAGCGTCAGCTCCAGGATGCCATCCTGGACCTTGGCGGTCGACTTGGCCTCGTCGACCTCGCAGGCGAGCGTGAAGCTGCGGCTGGCATAGCCGTAGTGGCGCTCCGAGCGCAGCACGCGGCCTTCCTTCTTTTCGTCCTGCTCCTTCTTCACCTCGGCGCTGACGGTGACCTG
>DASQFA010000164.1:0-1580 GCA_035633375.1 Rubrivivax sp. | reverse complement strand
GGCCTAACCCCTCGCTCAAGCGGAGCGCCAACGGCAGGCCACCAGGCCCGGTCTGGCGGTACGCGGTACATTTTCGCCAGCCCGGGCCTGGCGTCCTGCCGTTGGCGCCCGCTTAGCTCGAACGTTAGGCGTCACCCCGGCCTCAGACTTGAAGTGCAACATCCAGCCCTTATCTGGTGTTGCATCTATGGGAACCAAGTACTCTCACCTCGATGACATTCAGCGCGCTTTGATCGAATCTGGCGTTCGCCAAGGCCTTCCTCAAGCCGAAATCGCCCGGCGCCTGGGCGTGAATCGAAGCTCGGTCTGCCGCGAGATCCAGCGCGGTAGCCAAAACGGCAAGCACCTCTACATCGGCTTCGTAGCCGAACAGCGCTATGCCCAGGTTCGCCGGGCCGCAGGCCTGGCCCGGCGCAAGCTCGATCTCGGCGGTCACTCTGCTCTTTGGCAGCCCGTCTTGGCGGGCTTGCGCAGCGGCAGGTCCCCGCAGCAAGTCGCCGGGCGCCTGCGCGAGCTCGATCCCTTGGCTGGCCTGCTGCCTCCTGGAGCATCCCGCGTCAGCCACGAGACCATCTACTGCGCCATCTACGCCCAGCCTCGGGGTGCGCTCAAGACCGAGCTCATCTCGCTGCTGCGCCGCTCCCGCGCTGGCCGCAGGCCGCGGTCTCGCTCAGCCCGTGTAACCACAGCCCTGCGCGACATCACCCCCATCGCGCTTCGTCCTCCAGAGGTGGGCGATCGTCGTGTACCAGGTCACTGGGAGGGCGACTTCATCAAGGGCGCCATGAACCGCTCTGCCGTGGGCACCCTCGTGGAGCGCACCTCTCGCTACACCTTGCTGGCCCGCATGCGCGACCCAAGCTCCAGCAGCGCCTACGAGGGCTTCAACCGCCGCCTGCAGCGCGTGCCGGCTGCCCTTCGTCGCACGCTCACCTACGACCAAGGCTCCGAGATGGCCTTGCACAAGAAACTGGCACGCAAGCTACGCATCAACATCTACTTCTGCGACCCCTACCGTCCCGGTCAGCGTGCCACAAACGAGAACACCAACGGGCTGCTACGCGAGTACCTGCCCAAGGGCATGGACCTGTCGGCGTTTACCGACAGCGATCTGGCCAAGATTGAGTTCATCCTCAACAACCGCCCTCGCCGCGTCCTGGGCTATCGCACGCCGCAGGAAGTCTTCGACGAGCTGTGCCGGGCCCACGCCGGCCCGCCAGTCACCGCGTAGATCACATCCCGACCGCCACCACCACCGCACTTGCGCGGCACTGGTCAAGACACCGTGTCAAGGCCGGCCGAAGGCCGCCCGAAGGGCTTGGCCTTGACACGGTGGCTTGATCCACTACGCTTGCATCAGGCTGCAATGCCCAGCATTCCTGGGCATTGCAGCCTGATAGCACTCTGCGAATACACTTGAAACTCACGCCGCTAATTCGTTAGACCCTCGCGTTGCGCTTCGAGCTAGAAACCGCCCACAGGAATCGCTGCCGTGGCTCCAAAACCCCTCTTTGCTGCTGCGTTACTTGCGTTCGCCGGGTCGGCCGCCTCGCAAACTGCGGACCGACCTGCGGTAAGAG
>DASQFA010000163.1:0-2798 GCA_035633375.1 Rubrivivax sp. | reverse complement strand
GGGTGCCGACAAGGTGTTCTACACCACCGGCCGGCTGACCAGCGAGATGGTCATGAAGTCGGCGCAGATCGGTGTGCCGATCATCGTCTCGCGCAACGGCGTCACTGCGATGGGGCAGGAGATGGCGCAAAAGCTCGGCATGACGCTGTTCGGGCGCGCCGCGAACCGCCATTTCCTGTGCTACACGGGTTTCGAGCGTTTCGATTCCGAACCCGAACCGCAACGTCCCGCCGTGCGACTGGTCGTCGGCTGAAGCCGCCCTGCGCAAAGGGGCTGCGCGCAGCGCGCGGCCAGCCCCTACCCTCGGGCTCATGAGCAAACGCACTAGGGGGGCCTGACGCGAAGCGGCAGGTCTGGGGCCGCTCTCAGCCCACCGGATGTGCCAGGTCGCGCAGTACCGTCGGGCCGGCGCGCCGCTCGACTTCGTGCAGCAGAGGCCGCGCCATCCCCAGGGCGAAGAGCGCCTCCGCGGTGACAAACATCGGCCCGACCAGCAGGCCGACCAGGTCATCGGCAAAGGCCGGTTTCTTGCCTTCGTAGTAGTGGCCGATGAACTGGATGATCCAGCCGACGACGAAGAAGCCCAGGCCCCAGCCCAGCCAGTGCGCCACGCTGCCGGCCGAGGCCAGGTGCGCCAGTGCGAAGAGCAGGCCATTCAGCGCGCTCACCGCCAGGCCCAGCAGCAGATGGCCGCGGCTGAGGTACCACAGCGTGGCCAGACCCCAGGCCAGCCAGGCCAGGCTCAAGCCCGGGTCGCCGGGGCCGACGTGGGCACGCGCCAGCAGCACGCCCACGCCAAACACGATCATCGGCACGCCCACCATGTGGGTGGCGATGTTGCGACGGTCGCGGTGGTAGCGCGCGTACTGCACCATCAACTCGCTGGCGGGTAGGAACAGGGTGCTGGCCATGGGCGGTCTCCGGTTGCGAAAGCTCACGTGGCCTTGCAAGCATAGCCGTTGCAGGCGCGTCGTGCGCAGGCCGGCAGCGCCTGCATGCCAGAATTGACGCATGAGCATCAAGAGTGACAAGTGGATTCGCCGCATGGCCCGCAGCACCGGCATGATCGAGCCCTTCGAGCCCGGGCAGGTGCGCGAGGCCGCCGACGGCAGCAAGATCGTCAGCTACGGCACCAGCAGCTATGGCTACGACATCCGCTGCGCGCGCGAGTTCAAGGTCTTCACCAACATCTACAGCACGGTGGTCGACCCGAAGAACTTCGACGAGCGCAGCTTCGTCGACATCGAGGCCGATGTCTGCACCATCCCGCCGAACAGCTTTGCGCTGGCGCGCACGATGGAGTACTTTCGCATCCCGCGCAACGTGCTCACCATCTGCCTGGGCAAGAGCACCTACGCGCGCTGCGGCATCATCGTCAACGTCACCCCCTTCGAGCCCGAATGGGAAGGCTACGTGACGCTGGAGTTCAGCAACACCACGCCGCTGCCGGCACGCATCTATGCCGGAGAGGGCTGTGCGCAGGTGCTGTTCTTCGAGAGCGACGAGGTCTGCGAGACCAGCTACAAGGACCGCGGCGGCAAGTACCAGGGCCAGCGTGGCGTGACGCTGCCCAAGGCGTGATGAGGGCCTGGGCCGCAACCCTGGCGCGCTGCCGCGGCGCATTGCACAATGCCCCATCCGGGACCCGGCGGCAGGCATCGAGGGGAATCGCATGAAGTGGGAAGGCAACCGTCAGAGTGACCACGTCGAGGACCGGCGTGGTGCCGGTGGCATGGGGGGTGGTGGTGGCGGCATGCGCATCGGCGGGCGCGGCATCGGGCTGGGCACGATCGTCATCGCGTTGATCGGTGGCTGGATCTTCGGCATCAACCCACTCACGCTGCTCGGCGTCATGGGCGGTGGGGGCTCGTCGCCGAGCGCGCCCCAGGTTCAG
Organism: Rubrivivax sp.; assembly: GCA_035633375.1. Classification (GTDB taxonomy): domain Bacteria; phylum Pseudomonadota; class Gammaproteobacteria; order Burkholderiales; family Burkholderiaceae_C; genus Rubrivivax. Next base: position 904 of record DASQFA010000163.1, on the reverse strand, counting down.
CAGCAACCGGCGCAGCGGCCGCCGGCCAACGACGCTTCGGCGGCCTTCGTCTCCACGGTGCTGGCCAGCACTGAAGACGTCTGGAGCACGCAGTTCCGCGCCGCTGGCGGCGCTTATCAGCCCCCGGGGCTGGTGCTGTTCCGTGGCGCCACGCGCACCGCCTGCGGCCAGGGCCAGTCGGCGATGGGCCCGTTCTACTGCCCGGCTGACCAGAAGGTCTACATCGATCTGGGTTTCTTCGACACGCTGGGCAAGCGTCTGGGTGCCCCGGGCGATTTTGCCCAGGCATATGTGGTGGCACACGAGGTCGGCCACCATGTGCAAAAGCAACTGGGCATCACCGCCCAGATCGACGGCATGCGCGGGCGGGTTCCCGAGGCGCAGATGAACGCACTGTCGGTGCGCCTGGAACTGCAGGCCGACTGCCTGGCCGGTGTCTGGGCACATCACTCGCAAAAAGCCAAGGCCTGGCTCGAGCCGGGCGACATCGAAGAAGGCTTGAATGCTGCCGCGAAGATCGGAGACGACACCTTGCAGCGCCAGTCGCAGGGCATCGTGGTGCCCGAGTCCTTCACGCACGGCAGCAGCGCGCAGCGCATGAGCTGGTTCAAGAAGGGCCTGGCCAGCGGCAACATGGCGCAGTGCAACACCTTCGAGGCACGCCAGCTCTGACGCACAGCGGCCGGGCGCTTCGTGCGCGTAGGCGCCCATGCGCAGGGCTCGTGGGCTGCTTGCGGCGCATAGCCGCCGCTTGCGAAACACCGAATTCATTCACCGCAGAGCAGCGGAGGACGCAGAGTTGGCGCAGAGGAAATGCAATGGATTCGAATCGTTTCCTGTATTTCTCTGCGGACCTCTGCGTCCTTCGTTCCTCTGCGGTGAAGGCTGCTTGTATTCGGCGGCT
>DASQFA010000162.1:0-2414 GCA_035633375.1 Rubrivivax sp. | reverse complement strand
ATCAGACCTTGTAATACCGCTCGGCCCGCTTCTGCGCACGCTCCATCGCCTCCTTCGGAGTCTTCGAGCCGCTGATGGCCTCGGCCACCATGTTGACGACGATGAAGTCCGCCGCAGCCCCAGCCGACGCATAACCCAGCTTGCCGGCATAACCCGCGGGACGCAGGTTCTTCACTGCATCGCGGTACGGCGTGTTCTTCGGGTCGATGGTCCAGATCGGCAGCTTTGCGAAGCCGTCCAGCGGCGTGGCGATGTAGGCCGCAGCACCGGTCAGCCAGGCGCCGAACTGATCCTGTTCCATCATGAACTGCAAGAACGCCTTGGCGGCGTTCGGGTACTTGGTGTACTTCATGATCATCTGGTTGAAGAACAGGTGCGACTCGGTCGGCACGCCCGCGGGCCCGATCGGGAACGACGCATGCTGGATGTCGGCCGCCATCTCCTTGAGCTTGGCGTCCGGCGAGTTCTTCGCGGCGACGTAGATGGAAATGCCGTTGTTGGTCACCGAGACCTGGCCGTCCAGGAAGGCCTTGTTGTTGTTCGGGTCCAGCCAGGACAGCGTGCCTGGGATGAAGCTCGCGTACAGCTCCTTGCCGTACTCCAGTGCGCGCAGCGTTTGCAGGCTGTCGACGACGACCTTGTTGTTGGCATCGACCAGCTGCCCGCCGAAGGCCCACATCAGCCAGTTGCACCACAGGCCGTCGCCGGTGGCGTTACCCAGCGCCATGCCGCCCGGCGTGCCCTTGTCCTTCAGCGCCTTCATCAGCTTCAGGAAGTTGTCGGTGTCCTTCGGGAAGCTGTCGAAGCCAGCCGCCTTCACCAGGCTCTCGCGATAGACCATCATCGCGCCGGCGGCGCCGAGCGGGATGCCGATCCACTTCTTGCCGTCCGGCCGCAGGAAGGCCTGCCCGGCCGGGTACCAGCCGCCGTACTTCTTGCCGATGTATTCGGCCACATCGGTCACGTCCAGCAGCTTGTCGGGGTACAGGTTGGCATCGTCGTTGGTCGACAGGATGATGTCGGGGCCGGCACCGGTGTTGGCCGCCACCGCGGCCTTCGGGCGCACGTCTTCCCAGCCTTCGTTGTCGACGCGCACCTCGATGCCGGTCTTTTCGGTGAAGCGCTTGACGTTGACCATGTAGGCATCGATGTCGCCCTGCACGAAACGGCTCCAGCGCAGCACGCGCAGCTTGGCGTCCTTCTCCGGCTTGAAGGTCAAGGCCTGGGCGTGGATGGCTGGCGCCCAGACGGCGGCACCGGTGCCCAATGTGGCTGCGGCGGCGACGCCGGCTGAGCCTTCAAGGAATTTGCGGCGGTTGAACGGGGTCATCGTACGTCTCCTACTGTGGTGGGTTTCGGGGGCAAGCAGAGCGGGGTATTCGACAGGCAAGGCCGGCGGCGCTCAGGCCGCCAAGTGCTGGCCACTGTCCGCATCGAACAGGTGGGCGCGTTGCAGGTCGGGCAACAGATGGATGGTGCTTCCCGGCGCGAAGTCGTGCCGCTCGCGGAACACGGCCGACAGGTCAACGCCCTCGTGTCGGCAGGCGATGAAAGTGTCCATCCCGGTGGGTTCCATCACCACCACATGGGCCGCGATGCCGCCGGAATCGGCGAGTGTCAGATGCTCTGGCCGCGTGCCGAAGATCACCGCCTGGCCATCGACGCCGCCGCAGCGCGGTGGCGCGGCGAGCAAGGTGCCATCGGCCAGTTCGACCTGAGCGCTCGCGCCGCTTCGCTTCAACTTGCCGGGCAGGAAGTTCATTGCGGGCGAACCGATGAAACCGGCGACGAACTGGTTGGCCGGGTGGTCATACAGGTCGAGCGGGCTGCCAGTCTGCTCGATGCGGCCGTCGCGCATGACGACGATCTTGTCGCCCATGGTCATGGCCTCGATCTGGTCGTGCGTGACGTAGATCGAGGTGGTCTTCAGGCGCTGGTGCAGCTCCTTGATTTCGGCACGCATGGCCACGCGCAGCTTGGCGTCCAGGTTGGACAGCGGCTCGTCGAACAGGAATACCTGCGGGTCGCGCACGATGGCGCGGCCCATGGCGACGCGTTGACGTTGCCCGCCCGACAGCTGGCGCGGGTAACGATCGAGCAGCGCGCCCAGCGCCAGGATTTCGGCGGCGCGCGCCACCTTGCTCTCGACCGTGGCCTTGTCCTTCTTCGCCAGCTCCAGCGCAAAGGCCATGTTCTGGCGCACCGTCATGTGCGGGTACAGCGCGTAATTCTGGAACACCATGGCAATGTCGCGCTCGCTCGGCTCCATCTGGTTGACGACGCGCCCGCCGATGGCGATCTCGCCTTCGCTGATCTCCTCCAGCCCGGCCACCATGCGCAGCAGCGTGCTCTTGCCGCAGCCGCTGGGGCCGACGATGACGACGAACTCGCCGTTGGCGACCTCGGCGTCCACG